>JBDNAO010000048.1:0-16308 GCA_039768375.1 Desulfobacterales bacterium
ACTGTCAGCGGGAGGCTCCCACTGTCAACAAGATGTTTCGCCAGCTGGAAGAAGATCCCAAGTTCAAGGGAAAAGTCAAGCTGATCGGCATCGGCGTGGGCAATTCGGATTTCGAGATCGACTATTTCAGGAAAACCTACGACATCCCTTTCCCACTGTTTTCAGACGGCGATTTTGCCATCCACAAGCTTTTGGGCGAGGTCAGAACACCGTATTTTATCGGCATCCGGATCATGCCGGACGGCTCTCACCGGATTTTTTATTCGAAGCTCGGCGGCCCCAAGGATGCGGGTAAGATGCTGCAAGATCTCCTTTCCCAGTCAGGGCTTTAAGAACGCGACGAGAATAAATTGGAACGATTTGATCTGCGGAAAAATGGGAGATTATTTATGGCGCCTATCGGAAGAGTTGCGAGCCTCTTTTTCGCCGTGCTGATCCTTGTCTGCGGACAGGCTTTCGGATTGTCGGAAGCTTTAAAAGATAACATCTACAACCCCGGAAAGTTAAAGCCGATCGACAGCCGGCTGAAAGTCAAGGTCGGCGAGCCGGCCCCGGATTTCAGCCTGCCTTCGATATCGGGAGAAAGGGTCACCCTCAGCCAGTACCGGGGAAAAAAAAACGTCGTGATTTCCTTTGTCCCGGCGGCCTGGACACCGGTCTGCTCCGACCAGTGGCCGGGCTACAACATCGTCAAGGACCTTTTCGACCAAAATGAAGCCATCCTGCTCGGCATCACGGTCGACAACATTCCCACCCTCTACGCCTGGACCAAGCAGATGGGGTCGCCCCTCTGGTTTCCGGTGCTGTCGGATTTCTGGCCCCACGGTGCGGTGGCCGATTCTTACGGTGTTCTGAGGACGGACGGTGTTTCGGAACGGGCGCTGTTCGTCATTGACAAGCAGGGGATCATCCGATCGATCAACGTATCGGATATCAACATCCGACCAGATCTGGCGTATTGTGCCGTTGAACTGAAAAAACTGAACCCATGATCATCCGGAAACGATCCGCATCCTTGTGGATGTGGCTGTTCCTTGTGCCGCTGCTGTTTTTACCGGGAACCATTCATTCCGAACAGCGCAACCCGGTGCAGAAACTCGATCTTGCCCGGTTCAAAAAAATGGTTGCCGCCGATGGACACTTTTTACTGGTCTTCATGGCGGCCTGGTGTGCACCCTGCATCAAAGAGCTCCCGGACTTGAACGCTCTTCACGCCAAATACCGTGCAAGCGGTCTGAAAATGGTGGGGGTCAGTGTAGACTTCGATGGACCGTCCGCCATGCAGCCGATCGTGGACCGTTTGAAGGTGGATTTTCCGATATTCTGGCTGGGAGAAGAAGCCCTTGAAGCCTACGGGATAAGCGGCATTCCGCTGCTCATATTCATCAGAAACGGTTTGGAGGTCGAGAAAGTCGTTGGTCTGCATTCAAAGGCCTTTTTCGCTGAAAAAATAGAAAATTTCTTGACGACACCCTAAAAATAATCAGTCGCCGCCGGTTGCAGCGGCGACGCCGTCTGCACGCGCCTTGTTGACCGCCGCGAGAATCTGGTCGACCGTGTAGAAATCGCTTTTAAAGATTTCTTTCCCCGCCGGCGAGTAAACAACCAGCAGGGGTATTGTCAGGTGGCCGATTTCCTGAAGTTTGGCTTTGCCTTGCGGGTTGTTTCCCGTAATATCCACTTTGATCGGTGCGACGTCCTTCCGGGTGAACTGCTCGACCACCGAAGCACTGGTCAACACACTCTGCTCCAAGGCTTTACAATTAAGGCACCATTCGGCCGAAAAGACCATTACCACGACTTGGCGCTGGTCAATCGCTTGCTGGAAACGTTGCGGTGTATAGTAGATCCAGTCGATCGGGCCCCGATCCGTCAACCGCATCCCGCCGTATAATGAGCTGGTGACGAGTATCACGCCCAACGAGACAAACAGCAGACGCTGAAAATTTTTTGAAGCGATTCGAATCGTTCGGTAAGCCAACCACAATCCCCCTAAAGCGATAAATCCCATCACCGCCCACCAATACCCCTTTCCGGGCGGGGAAGGGGGCGTCATCAGCAGAGCGCTTACCCCGGAGCCGATGAAGTACGCGGCTGCCGCCAGCATGAACAGGCCCATCACCTGCTTGACCAGCACGCTGGCGGGTCCTGTGCGGGGTATTTTACAGATTTGTTCGGGAAAGACCGACAGCAGCAAATAGGGCAGCGCCATTCCGATGCCGATGGCGGCGAAGACGGTCAAGGTGGTGAAAGGGTGCTGGGCCGCAGCCCAGGCAGCGGCAGCCCCCATGAAGGGGGCGGTGCAGGGCGTTGAGAGAACAGCGGTCAAAATGCCGAGTCCGAAAGAGCCCCCGAGAGTTTCCTGTTTCGGGTTCAACAGATAGACAAAAGAGGGCAGGCGGATGGAAAAAAGGCCGCACATGCCGATCGCCATCACGGCAATAATGAAGCCGACGGAAATCGTGAACAAGGGATATTGAAAGAGTTGATTGGTGGCGGTAAATCCACTGACCAAGGCAATGGCCGCGCCAAGAATCAGCCAGAAAAAGAATACCCCTAAAAACATGGCGAGCCCCAAGGCGAAGCACCGGGCCTGATTCTGGACTGCGTTTGACAGGCTGATTATTTTAATCGGAATCAGCGGCAGCACGCAGGGGGTCAAGTTGAGCAGCATGCCGCCCAAGGCTGCGGTAAACAGAAGCAGAAGGAACCCCAATCCGGTGCCCGTGTTGATAGCGAAAACCCAGCCGAAAAGGGAAAAGCCGACAGAATTCCCGGCTCCGATTGCTGTGGCCAGGCGGTAACCGACAAAAAGGTCCTGATTGACAGCTTGCGGGGCTTCATTTGATACAACAACCGGCAGGTCGGCCGCCGTGACAACCTGGCGCGGAAAGAGGCACACCTGGTTATCACAGGCCTGGTATGAAATCGTTACATTGACCTGCACCTTTTCAGGAAAGCCCTTTTTTTCGAACGTTATCGGTACATAGACAATTGTCCGGCCGTCAAAAACCATCAGCGGGTCTCTGGCAAATTCGACTTTTACGGGGTGAGCCGGCGGGTAGAGCGGTGGGTCGATGGTGAGTCCCTCTGAGACGGACGTGATGGTCACGCGGGTGGGATACGGTTTGAAATCAACAAGCGGCTTGATCTGGCCGCTGTCGGCATTGATGTGATAGCCGGCGGTGATGTCGAGCACCACTGCACAGGCCAAGCGGTCTCCCGGCCGAGCGCGATCCACCGACCAGGCGGTACGCACGGAGACGACATCCGAGGCGTCCTCTTGCGATGCAGCCGGCGACAGCAGCCCGGAATCCTGCGCAACACCTTCCCGAGCCGCCAGCAGCAGCAAGCCGAGCAGGAGCATCCAGACGCTGACGGTTAGCCATTTCGGTCGAATCACGACGACAGTGCTTTCATAAAAGTGTCTATCAGAGGGATTTTATTCACTTGCGTCAGGCAATACCAGCTCCATTCCACTATCATACCCTTTTTGCCGGGCGTTGATGTCGAGGTGCAGGGAAGCGATCTGTTCCATGGGAGGGTAGATGATGCGATCTGTTGCCCGGGTGTCCACGGTCTTGAGGTATTTTTTGCAGTCATCGCAGACGTCCACCCGCAAGTCTTTTTCCTGTTCACTGTAGAAGGTATGCAAATTGCTCCCGCCGGTTTTTTCACAAAAAGGGCAAAAATTCCGTTTTGCCGGCCAGGAGGTCCAACAAAAACTGCAATACAAAAGGCGGCGACCGTCGTGATCAAGGACGGCCAATCCCGGAAAGTTGCCGCAAACGGGGCAATACCCCTTTTCCCAGCCGAAGAGGTCCTTCAAATAGCCCGACAGCTGTTCGGCACAGAGGGCCACCGATGGCTTGAGGCTGTTATACGCCACAAATGCCAAGGCGTTTTTATCGGTTTCGAGGGCGGCGGCCGTCTTGTCAAAGTAGGCATCGTCGCCTTTCAAAAGGCTGCTGAAAAACACGAACGGTTCGATTTCATTGTCCAAACCCCGAACGATGGCTCTCGCCGCGTCTGCCATTTCTCTGTTGTGAGATTGAATGATGCCGCAGACTTTTAACAGCAGATCGCGCGCGCTCCGCGGGTCGAAAGAAAAATCAGAAACGTCCACCAAGGGCAATTTTTCGCGGAGCTTGATGGCGCGCAATTCCGACGACACCTGGACGGGTTCCAGGTCGAGACTTGATTTAGACGCCTCTTGGACCATGAAAATTTTTTCGTAAAACCACAGCAGTTCCTTGTATGCCGGACGCAGCCGGAGGAGGGCTTGGGCGGCCGCGTGAATCTGTTCGGGTGAAAATGCCGGGCTTGTATTCATTGGGCCTCCTTGCAGGCAACCCGGGAGGTCATTTGACAGATTCCGGGGAAAAGACAAGGCGCTTACATTTAACACGACTTTCCGGCAGGCAGATCTACTCTCAGAAATTACCCTGCCAGGCTTCGATACCCCGATTGATTTATGCTTGTCAACAACCGTCGGCAGAACTTAAAAAAACAGGGAGAAGACGAGCCGTCTTCCCCCTGTCGCTGGTTTGTTGCCGAGACCCTTACGGCGTATACGCTATAAGAGCCGGGAAATCAGTCCGGTGAAAGGTTTCAGCATTCTCCGCAGTGCCACCTGCCGTGTCATGTCGAAAGTGCCGTTAGCGGCGACGGCAAACTCGTAATACATCTGCGGCTCGTAGGCCACCAGGAAAACGACCCGGATATCGTCCGGGTCGAGGAGAGTCGCCTGCGGGTGTTTCTTCTTGACCACAGCCAGCCGGTTCTTGGCGAGGGTTAGGATGTCGTCCCGCTCACCAAAGTTCATGGCACCCGTCGGGCAGGTCTTGACGCAGGCCGGCTGGAGGCCGTTTTGCACCCGATCCAGGCACATGTCGCACTTGGCCAGGGTCCCGTCCTCGGCTTTGCGTGGGATGTTGTAAGGACAGGATTCGATGACCTCGTCGATATTGCCGAGCTCTTTGGTGACGGCCGTGTATATGACCGCACCGGTTGCCGGATCTGTGAAAATGGCACTGGGCTCGCCGGCGGTTGCCTCGCAAGGCGGCTCCAGACAGTGACGGCACTGATCCGGGAAGTACAGCCACCGCAATTGGCCGCCGATGACCTCTTCATTCATGCGCACCAGCTTATAGGTGTCGAAGGAGAGATCTTCCGGGTTCTGGTAGCTGCCGCGATTAATCGTCTCTTCGGCGGGCAGGTCATGCCATTGTTTGCAGGCCACCTGGCATCCGCGACAGGCCGTGCACAGGGTGGTGTCAACCAAAAAAGATTTACTCATGCAAGACCACCTCCTTTCTTATATCTTTATGATATTGACCATAAAGGCTTTGGTTTCGGGAATCCGCGTATTGGGATCTCCGGCAGAGGGTGTCAGCAGATTGGCGCTTTCTTCCTTGCCGCTCTTTGGAAATTCCCAGCCGAAATGCCACGGCATGCCCACCTGATGGACGATGCCCCCGCCGACCTTGAAAGGGCGGAAACGCTTGGTCACAATGGCCGTTGCCACGACTTCGCCGCGGGGAGAGGTGACCTTAACCCGTTCACCATTCTTGATTCCTTTGAGCTGACCCAACTCCACACTCATCTCGACGAACATCTGGGGCTGCATTTCCAGCAGCCAGGCTTGGTGGCGAGTCATGACGCCGGTCTGCCAGTGCTCCACCACACGGTAGGTGGTGCCGACATAGGGATAGCGCGGATCGCAGGTGGCCCATTCATCGGCTTTGCCGCCGTATACCGGCGCAGTGGGATTTATCCTCTGGGCATTCATGAAGTTCTTTTCCACCGGACATTCCAGCGGCTCGTAGTGTTCCGGAAAGGGGCCGTCATTGAGACCTGGACCGAAAATCTGAGCGTGCCCGTGTTTGCGCATGATGAAGGCGTGCTTTGTCTTGGGATTCTTGAAGCCGTCGGCAGTTACCAGAGGCGGCCAGCCGCCGTCGGGTACGTCCCCGACCCACTTCTCGCCGGTCCATTTGATGACCCAGCGGTCAGGGTTCCACGGGTTGCCCTTGGCATCCACAGAAGCCCGGTTGTAGATGATCCGGCGGTTCACCGGCCAGCACCAGGCAAACTGCGGATAGAGTCCGATCTTGTTGACCGCATCTTCCTGGCCGCGGCGGGCGGACAGGTTGCCTTTTTCCGTGTAGCTGTTGCAGTAGAGCCAGTTGGCCGAGGAGGTCGACCCGTCTGATTGTAGAAAGGCAAAACTCGGCACCAGCGTGCCTTTTGCGTATGTTTTGCCCTTGATGGTGACGTCCTGAAGAAAGTAACCGTTGATCTCTTTGGCCACCTTGTGAGGGTCATACACGCCGCCGGTGACATAGTCCCATTTCAAATTAAGGATGGGGTCTGCGAAGACGCCGGGGTCTTTGGTATAAAGTTCTTTGAGTTTTTCGCCGAACATCAGGATGATGTCGCCATCGGACAGGCTGTTGCCGAGCGGCTTGGGTCCCTGGTAGCGCCACTGCATCCAGCGGCCGCTATTGGTGATGCTGCCTTCTTTTTCAACCGATACACAGGCCGGCAGGAAGAAGACCTCGGTCTTGACGGTGGCGGGATCCATACCTGGACCACGCCAGAAGGAACCGGTTTCGTTGTCAAAGATGTTTGTGTTGACCATCCAGTCCAGGTTCTTCAAGGCAGCGCGGGTCTTGTTGGCGTTGGTACCGCTGCAGGCCGGGTTCTGGCCCCAGGCGAAAAACCCCTTGATACCCCCGTTGTACATTTCGTCGAAAAGGTCGAGCCAGGAGTAGACCTTGCCGTCGTCAGCCTTCGGTAGCCAGCTGTAGCCGAACTCGTTGCCCGGATTGGCGTTCTCACCGAAAAAGGACTTCAAGAGGCTGACCGAGTACTTGGGGTAATTCTGCCACCAGTTGGCCGATTGCGGGTCGTTGCTCTTGGGCGTGTATTTATCATTGTAAACCGTCAGCGAGGTGTCCGACGCGCGCGGGGTTTTCAGGTAGCCGGGCCAGATGTGCCACAGCAGGCAGTGATCGGTGGAGCCTTGGACATTAGACTCACCGCGCAGCGCGTTGACCCCACCGCCGGCGACCCCCATGTTGCCCAAAAGCAGCTGGATGATGGCCATGGTACGAATGTTCTGGGTTCCGACGGTGTGCTGGGTCCAGCCCATGGCGTACATGATGGTACCGGCCTTGCCGGTTTTGCCGGTGGCGGCGTAGGTCTTATAAACTGTAAGCAGGTCTTTCTCCGATGTACCGGTGATTGTGGAGACCAACTTGGTGCTGTAGCGGCTGTAGTGTTTCTTGAGCAATTGAAATACACAGCGCGGATTCTTCAGCGAGCGGTCCATCTTCGGGACCCCGTATTTGTCCTTCTCGAAGGCCCATTTGCTCTTGTCGTACTTGTGGGCGTTGGCGTCGTATCCAGAAAACAACCCGTTTTTAAAATCGAAAGACTGGTCGACGATGAAAGAACCGTTGGTGTAGAGGGCGACATAGTCCTTATCATAGAGGTTGTTGTCGAGGATGTATCTGATCATGCCACCCAGAAAAGCGATGTCGGAACCCGAGCGCAGCGCCGTGTAGAGGTCAGCCTTGGAGGAGGTTCGGGTGAAGCGGGGATCCACACTGATCAGGGTGGTGCCGTTCTGCTGGGCTTCGATGACGTACTTGAAGGAAATGGGGTGGTTTTCGGCGGCGTTGCTTCCCATGATCAGGATGCAGTCGCTGTTTTTGATGTCGATCCAATGATTGGTCATGGCACCGCGTCCGAACGACTCTGCCAGAGCCGCAACAGTCGCGCTGTGTCAAATACGGGCCTGGTGTTCGAGGTACACCAGCCCCAGGGAACGCATGAGCGCCTGGTAGATCCAGCACTCCTCGTTGTCCATGGCCGCGCTGCCGACCGAGGCGATAGCGGTGGTGTGATTGACCACTTGACCCTTGGCGTTGGAGCGTACGAAGGAAGCGTCCCGGGTCGCCTTGACGCGTTTGGCGATCTCAGTCAAAGCCCAGTCCCAGGAGACCGTTTTCCACTCTTTGGAATAGGGGGCTCGGTACATGGGATCGGTGACGCGGAGTTTGTTTTCGGAGAGCTGGGCCAGTGCGGCGCCCTTGGAACACAGGGAACCACGGTTGATCACATGGTCGGGGTCGCCTTCGATGTCGATGACGCGGCCGTCACCCTTCTGGCTGGTGTACACAATGACGCCGCAGCCCACCGCACAGTAAGGACAAATGGATGTTGTTTGCTTTGCGGACACGGTCTTTAGCATCTGGGCATGGGCTTTGATCGGCTTCAAATCAAAACCCAACCCGCTGACGGCAAGACCGGCGGCTGTTGCCCCAGTAACCTGGATAAACTGCCTGCGGGTGAAATCCATGCCGTTTTCCTCCTTTCTTTTTAGGGTATATTTCGAAAAGGTGTAAGTGTTGACTGGCGATTCAACGTTTCGGAATGGCCAGATTGAACCCTGTTACATAGATCTGTTCGAATGACCCGGCGCAAAACACCACTACTCTCTTGATTCTTGACGAGAACTGGCCCAATTTACTGCTGTTCGTATCCGAGAGCATACACTAAGAAGAAGTCGGTTATTGAAGTAGGTTAGGGCAGGTACATTGGCATCGAAGGGGCTTAATCAGATCAATCATTCTCCCCGCTATTTTGTTAACTATATATCGGCTGTATTGTCAAACGGAAATTATGGGTTCTTCTGGGTTATTATTTTCAGGAAGGGAAATAACAGGGCCGCGATTCAGGAGCTGGATAAGGGGGTGCTGCAAGCTCGGAAGCGGCACGCAAACGCCGACCAACCGTCAGAATTCGCGGCCGAGGGCGGTTGGATGCCAGGCATGAACCGGTGCGCCGTGACGCAGACTCTCGTACAGAGCGATCCCCACAGCCGTAGAGAGATTCAAACTGCGTATGTCGGAGCTGATCGGTATGTAATAGGTCGACAGCTGGTAGCGGGCAATGATTTCTTGAGGCAGTCCGCGGGTTTCCGAGCCGAATACCAGAAAGAGCCTTTCAGGCTTCGGTATCGACCAGAAATCTTTTTCACCCGACTTGGTCAGCAGCACCACTTCGTCTTCCTTCGGGTTCAGGTGACGTTCAAGATGTCCGAAGGACTTCCAAATCTGCAGCTTGACCTTAGGCCAGTAATCGAGTCCCGCTCGCTTCACTTCGCGACTGCCGAGAGAAAAGCCGAGGGGTTCGATCAGATGAAGTTTGGCGCCGGCCGCAAGACAGGTGCGCCCGATGTTGCCGGTATTCCAATGAATCTCCGGTTCAACCAGTACCACGTGACGCTCTGTTTTCATGAAGGCGTTTCGAGGCTCACGTATTGTGGGTTGACTTTTCAGGCCAGAAAAACATACAAATCCGAGAAACCGCCAGCATACAGCGGCATACAATTGTTCGATCCATTCTGCTTAAATTCCGGATGTTCGTCAATAGAAAGATCGGGCGGTCAGAAATTCTCGATGGACTAAGAGTCCATATACAGATTTGCCGAGGGCTACTGTCAGGCGGTTGAATGCCTGGCGATACATAAATACATTTCGAGGGTGACAGGCGTTCTACTGCAGTGCTGCGGTATTCGCCCCATCACCCGGAATTGAACGCATGATCATCGATTTTCACACCCACATCTTCCCACCCGATATTCGGGCCGGCCGGCAAGCCTATTTTCCGGTAGAACCCGAATTCGGCCTCTTGTACTGTTCCCCGAAGGCCAAAATGATCGGGGCGGCAGAGTTGGTTGCGTCCATGGACCGCCAGGGTGTCGGAAAGGCGGTTGTTTTTGGATTCCCCTGGAAATCCGCAGAAACATTTAAACGTCACAACGATTACATCATTGAGGCCGTCAGTCGGTTTCCGGAACGCCTGATCGGTTTCGGCTGCTTCGAACCCTGTCATTCGCAGGCGGCCATAGAAGCCCGACGCTGCATCGAAAGCGGGCTGTCTGGCATCGGTGAGCTGGCCTTTTATCAATGCGGCATCGATGCGGACGCCCTGGATCACCTCTCACCGGTCATGGACCTTTGCCGTGACAACAATCTGCCGGTGCTCATTCACACCAACGAACCGGTGGGGCATCACTATCCCGGAAAATCACCCAACACGCTACTTCAGATTTACGAGTTAGTCCGACGGTTTCCTGCAAACACTATCGTGCTCGGTCACTGGGGGGGCGGTATTTTCTTTTACAGCCTTTTGAAAAAAGAAGTCGCAGAGAGTCTCAAGAATGTTTACTATGATACGGCCGCGTCGCCTTATCTTTACGACACACGGATTTACACTGTTGCCGTGCAACTGACCGGGCCTGATAAAATTCTGTTTGGCAGTGATTATCCGTTGCTTCCCCCGTCGCGCTATCTGAAAGAATTTATGCAGGCCGGACTGTCGGAAGCCGAAATCGAACAGATCTGCGGCGGCAACGCCGTTCGTGTGCTCGGACTATAGGGCCTACTCTGGCGCGAGCGAAAGTTTGCCAAGGGCACTGAGAATAGGCTGCAGACGGTCGCGATGCTCCGGCGGCACCATCAGAACCGTAAGCCGGTGGTTGCCGATCAGCCCTGTAGCGCTGCAGCTCAGGCGATTTTTTCTGAAGGCCTGCCGATTTTCATCGGACAGAAGGCACAGCAGGACATCGGCCAGATTACCCGTGCAGCCGGCTGCGTCCAGGTGTTCGATCGTTTGCAGAAACACGGTGTTGACGGTCAACACAAAGTCGGGCATTTCGGCGGTGCCCGACTCCCTGCAGGGAACCCGAGAAACGAGGCAGCGACAGCCAAACGGGCGCAGCGAATAGACCGGACAGGCATTCTCATCCAGGAACGGACAATCTTCTGCCGGGTCGCCTAAGGCTTCCTCCGGAATCTCCCGCCCTTCCCGACAGAGTTCTGCTATCCGGTTGGTGGTCAACAGCGGTCGAAAAACCCGCTTCTTGGTTGCCGGTTCAAGGCATCGTTGCAGGTTTTCGAGTTGTTCCGGCTCAAGGCGGTGAACCAACCGGTATCCCTCGAGGGTGGTGAGACTGACGTTGGAAGTGCAGCAATGCGCGCAGTATTTGCGGCACGCCACTTCGAAACCATTGGCGAACGCATCGTAAATGCCGTATATTCGGTTCAACAAATCGAGTTTCTGTTCGATGGTCATCGGGCACCTCACTGCAAGAGCATGTTATCACATTACCGTTGAATCCACTTAAGAAAACAGCGCTTAACGAGTACCAATACTCAAGGAGGCCTAGATGCGCAGCACCGTTTATTTTGCCGACCTCAGAGCGACAACAAAAGAAAGTTTTATCGACAAGATCGGGCGCATGGTGGACACCGCCGGCCTTTCCGACTGCTTCAAGAAGCGGGATCTGGTGGCCGTCAAGCTGCACTTCGGGGAGTTGGGCAACACCGCATTCATCCGCCCGGTGTTCCTGGGCAAAATCGTCGATCACATTCGCAGAACCGGCGCGCTGCCATTTCTGACGGATGCCAACACCCTTTACGCCGGAACGCGCAGCAATGCCCCGGCGCATTTGACAACGGCCATTCACAACGGATTCGCCTATCCCGTCGTCGATGCACCCCTTGTCATTGCCGACGGTCTGCGGGGCAAGAGCGAAACCTCGATAAAAATTGGCCAGAAGCGGTTTGATACGGTGTTCATCGGGTCCGAGATTGCCGAAGCGGATGCGCTGATTTCAGTCGCCCATTTCAAGGGGCACGAACTCTCGGGATTCGGTGGAACGATCAAAAACCTCGGTATGGGCTGTGCCTCCCGCAAAGGAAAGCTTGCGCAGCATTCCAGTGTTTCTCCCCAGGTAAATGCGAAGAAGTGTGTCGGTTGCGGTGATTGTGTCGCGCATTGCTCCCAGTCGGCGCTGGCACTCGTGGAACGTGTCCCTGCCGCAACTGCAGCCAAATCTTCCCGGACGGCCAAACGAGGCCGCAAAAGAAAAAAGGCCGTGATCGATGCCAAGAAATGCATCGGCTGCGGCGAGTGTATTTTGATCTGTCCCAACGCTGCTATCGATATCGCCTGGAATCAATCGATCCCGATCTTTCTGGAAAACATGGTTGAATACACCCTCGGGGTCTTAAAAGGCAAATCGAAAAAGGCGTTGTTTTTGAATTTTATCACCGATGTTTCGCCAGCCTGCGACTGTTTTTCTCACAACGATGCACCGATTGTAAGAGATATCGGAGTGTTGGTATCGCGGGATCCCGTGGCAATCGATCAGGCGTCGGTCGACCTGGTGAATATGGAACCGGCTCTGGCCGACTGTTGCCTGAAAACCAACCGGAAAGCGGGCGAGGATAAATTTTCCGGGCTGTATCCCAAAGTCGATTGGAAGATCCAGCTGGAATATGCACAGCAACTGGGACTGGGCCGGCGGGACTACCGGATCCAAAAAATATGACCTGAACTTCCATCCTTACGGTGTGCACCGGTTGCCGAATGGCCGGACGGCACCTGAGATTCGTTGATGTCGATTTGGATCGTCACCATTCTGCTGATTGTCACGCTGATTCTGTTGATTACGGAGAAATTGCCGGTAGATCTGACGTCGATCGGTATCACGGTCGCTCTGGTCCTAACCGGGATTCTGACGCCGCTCGAAGCGGTCTCCGGCTTTGCCTCACCGGCCGTAATCACCGTAGCGGGCATGTTCATGGTCAGCCAGGGTATGATCAAGACAGGAGCGGTCGGTTTCATCGGACAGAAGGTGATCGCTTTGTCACGGGGCAATTCGAGACTGGCCATGCTGGTGATTATGTTGATCGTCGGCGTTTCCTCGGCTTTTATCAACAACACCCCGGTGGTTGTGCTGTTTATTCCGATCGTTCTCAGCCTCAGCTGTGAGCTCAGTTTCAGTCCTTCCAAGTTTCTGATTCCGGTGTCCTATGCGTCGATTTTGGCCGGGACCAGCACCCTTATCGGGACGTCCACCAACATTATCGTCAGCGATTACAGTGCCTCCCGGGGTTATGGCGCGCTCGGAATGTTCGAGCTGGCCCCGGTAGGGGTGCCGATCGCCCTTCTGGGAATCGCCTTTTTGTTGTTCGCCGCACCGTTGCTGATGCCGAGCCATCGGTCGCCGGTGTGCGAGCTGAAGGAAGGCGGCCGCCGGCGCTATCTGGCTGAATTCTCTGTCCCGCGCGAAAGCCCCCTGATCGGCCAGGCCGCCGACCGGGCCTTTGCCGATCGACACCCTTCGCTGGAAGTTCTCGAACTGATTCGCTACTCACACATTTACTACCCCGACCGGGATGCGGTCGTCATTGCGCCGGACGACTTGCTGCTGATCAAAGGATCCGCCAATGAGTTGGTTGACATCCTTCATGCGGAAGGCGTCGAACTGCCACTGGCCCAGAAGGATATGGTGTTAGGATCGGGCGAAAACGCGTCGATTGTGATCGAACTCATCATCCCCCCGCAATCGACACTGGTGGGGGGGCGGCTGGTTGAGAGCCGCCTCCAGCGCGACCCGAATGTTCACATCATTGCCATCCAGCGCAGCGGACTGCACTACACCGAAAAAAACGTCCAGGATATTCGACTGCGCAACGGCGACATCCTGCTCATCTGGTGTCCGGAAAGCAAGTTGGAAAAACTGCGGCTCGAAACCGACCTGATCATCGTTGAGGATGTGCATCACGAAATTATCCACAAGCGCAAAGCCCGCATGGCCTTTATTATCTTCAGCGGTCTGGTGATCACCGCATCCGCAGGCTTGGCGGACATCATGGTGTGCGCCCTGACCGCCGTTTTTCTCATGATCACAACCGGCTGCCTCCAGCTGCGCGATGCTTATCGGACCCTTCAGGCAAACGTTCTGCTGTTGATCGTCGGAACCATCGCCCTGGGCAAGGCGATGGAGAAAACCGGGGCTTCTCAACACTATGCCGAGGCCTTTTTATCGCTTTTTACCAATTTCGAGCCGGTGATGGTGCTGGCCGGCATGATTCTGCTCACCAGTATCAGCACACAGTTGCTGAGCAACAACGCCACGGCAATTTTGATGCTGCCGATCGCGATTTCAGCCGCCGAGGCATTGGGCGTCGACCCGAAGGCGTTCATCATTGGCGTCTGTTTCGGCGCCAGTGCCTGTTATGCCACACCGATCGGCTACCAGACCAATCTCCTGGTTTTCAGTCCCGGAGGGTATCGTTTCAGTGACTACCTCAAACTCGGTATGCCGCTCAATCTGATCGTCTTGACCCTGGGAACCTTGTTAATTCCGGTTTTCTGGCCGTTTTAGGGCGGTTTTTGGTGGGAAGATGGGTTGTTTTTGCCCGTGGAGAGCACTTCTTTGACGGTCGACGGCACCGACCGTTTGCGTTTGCGTGGTTTTCTCTTGCGTGACCGCCGTTTCTTCGATTCCTTGCGTTTCGCCCTTATTTTTTCCTGGTAGCGGCCGACGACAAAGAATGTCAAATAGTAACCGGCAACGGCCAGCGGCAGTCCCAGGATCACACCGCCGATAACCATGGCCCAGATCATTTCCGGTGTATGCAGAATCAGCCGGTATACGGCCGATAAGCTTTCGATGTCCTTCCAGCTGAAAGCCTGTTTTATCCCCGCAATGCGGGCGCCGACAACGTAGGTGATACTATATATAAAAGGTGCGGTGGCGGCATTGGTAAACCATACCGAGACAGCTGCAGAAATTTTGTTCCATTTGAGCAGCGCGGCGAGCGGTACGGCTATGACCGTGTGCAGGCCGATAAAGGGCGTCATCCCCACGAAAAGACCGAGGGCAAAACCGAGCGCAATTTCTCGCGGCTGGCCCCTGATTTTCAGAAAACGTTCATAGGTCCGAACGATGGATTTGAGAAGCCGGTTTTCATTTGTTACCGCCTGCGAAGGAGTTGATTTTTTATTCATCATCGGTTTGCAACCACAGGTCGACCGGCAATCCGGCTGCAATGAGTTGAGGCTGTCAGCCCGAATTTTGAGCGCGTGCGCCATGCCCGTATAGCAGAATTAAAAAGAAGAATCCACTCCATGTCAGGTGAAGACCAGATACGTGTCATCCTCCAGCCGGTCGACCCGGCCGATTACGGCGGCCGGAGCAACCCCCGCCTGCAGGAGGGTGGTCACGAGTTCCCACCCCTGCTGTTCCGGCACCGCCACCATTAAACCGCCGCTGGTCTGGGGATCATGGACGATTTCCCGATGCCATGCCGGCAGCTCATTTTCGAAACGGATGTGGTTCTCGACCAAGCGGCGGTTGTGCAGATTCACGCCGGTGCTCATTCCCCTTTCGTACATTTCAAGCGCCTCTCTCATGATCGGCAGCGCGCCGATTGAGAGCCTGAGTTGCACCTGCGATCCCCGGGCCATTTCGAAGGCATGGCCGGAGAGACCGAATCCGGTTATGTCCGTGGCGGCATGGATCTCGAAACCCTGCATGATTTCGGCAGCGGTTCGGTTCAATTGCGTGATGACCGTCAGGCATTCCGCCAGCGCCGCGGTCGACACCCAGCCTTTCAAGTTGGCATTGAAGAGCACGCCGCTGCCGAGCGGTTTGGTCAACACCAGAACGTCGCCGGGCCGAGCTCCGGCGTTGCTCCAGAATCTCATGGGATGCACAATGCCGGTGACCGCCAAGCCGTATTTCGGCTCCTCGTCCTCGGTCGTGTGTCCACCGGCCAAGACCGCCCCGGCCTCAGTTATCTTGTTTAAACCGCCCGCCACGATGCGGTTCAAGACATCCAGACCAAGCTTTTTTGATGGAAAGGCGGCCAGGTTCAGGCAGGTAATCGGGCGGCCGCCCATGGCGTAAACGTCGCTGAGGGCATTGGCTGCCGCGATTTGGCCGAAAACATAGGGATCGTTGACCGGGGGCGTGATAAAATCGGCGGTGGTGATGATCGCCATATCGTCGGTCAGACGATACACCCCGGCGTCATCGTTGGTTTCGTAGCCCACCAGCAGATTGGGGTCTCGATTAGCCGGCAGCTTTTTGAGCATTTCGTTTAGCCCGACCGGGCTGATTTTTGCCGCTCACCCGCAGGTCTTCGACAAACTCAACAGGGTCGGTTTTTGGAAGCGATTGAAAATGTTCATCGGGTATCCTGGTAATTTTCCGGAAACACTCCTGCCGGAGGTGCAAGCCGACGTCCGCTGTCTTCTGAATAGGCGACAGTAACAACGGGAGAATATATCGATCATTTGGAATCTGTCAAACTGGTGTTACGGCACAACGTCGGCCGGTGGCCGTGGAGGCGGGTAATCGGTATGAAGCGATGAATCCGAATTATAAAAAGCCTCGATACCGAATCTTAAGGGTTCACGAAAAAATAAGTTCGCAAA
>JBDNAO010000375.1:0-4854 GCA_039768375.1 Desulfobacterales bacterium
ACGGAACCGTGGTGTTATCCCGCCAGATCGCCGAACTCGGGATCTATCCGGCCGTCGACCCGCTCGACTCGACCTCCCGAATTCTGGATGCGAACTACATCGGAGAGGATCATTACCAGACAGCCCGCCAAGTGCAACAGATCCTCCAGAAATACAAAGAATTACAGGACATCATTGCCATCTTGGGCATCGAAGAGCTGTCCGATGAAGACAAGGTCACCGTCGCAAGGGCGCGTAAGATTCAACGATTTCTCTCGCAACCGTTTCACGTGGCCGAGGCCTTTACCGGAAAGGCCGGCAAGTACGTCAAGATCGAGGACACCGTTCGCAGCTTCAAAGAGATCTGCGAAGGCAAATATGACCACATTCCCGAACAGTCTTTCTACATGAAGGGCGGCATCGAGGAAGTGGTTGAAGATGCCGAGAAAAGGGAAGAGGCTGCTTAAAAAAGGGGGATAGCATGGCTGAAAAAATTAAACTGGAAGTCGTTACCCCCGAAAAAATCGCTGTCAGCGAGGACGTCCAAATCGTGGCGGCACCGGGGACGCTGGGTGAATTCGGTGTTCTTAGCGGTCACACGCCTTTCATGACGACCTTAAAAACCGGAACCATCCGTTACACGGATGGCAACGGTGCCGAGCACTCCCTTTTCATCAGTGGTGGCTTTGCCGAAGCACTTCCGAATAAGGTAACCGTTCTGGCCGAGTCTGCCGAACGAAGGCGTGATATCGATCTCGAGCGGGCCATGGCGGCCTTGGAGCGGGCTCAAAAGCGTCTGGTTGAAGACCGCAAAAAAGAAGACATCGATTTCACCCGGGCTCGTGCTGCACTTGAAAGAGCCTTGCAGCGGGTCAAGATGGCCGAATCGCGCAAGAGATAGCACCATTTGGAACTATAAGCTATCCGAAAGAGAGATGACACTCCGAAAGGGTAAACCGGCTTTGTGGGTTTACCCTTTCTTTTCTTGAAGGGATTCGATGCAACACCGCCACGAAAATATTGCGATCGTCATTCTGGCCGCTGGTCTGGGCACCCGGATGAAATCGGACAAGGCCAAGGTTCTGCACGAGGTCTGCGGAAGACCGATGATCCTTTATGTCGTGGAGACCGCCGCCAAGGTCGCCGGGGAAAACGTCATCCTGGTCGTCGGCCATCAGGCGGGGCAGGTTCGAGACGTGGTGACTGAATGCGCGCGGGTCCGCTACACCTTGCAAGAGCAGCAACTCGGCACCGGACACGCCGTGGCCAGCGCTCTTCCCGACGTCCCGGTTGAATGCCGACACGTGGTGATTCTCTGCGGAGACGTTCCGCTGGTCACCGAGAGGACCATTCGGAACTTGATCACCGACCATCTCACTCACCGGCGTGATATCACGGTCCTGGCCATGGAGCTTGAGAACCCGACCGGATACGGCCGCATCGTTGTAGATGACGCCGGCCACGTGGTGGCCATCGTTGAAGAAGCCGATGCATCCGAAAATCAGCGCAAAATCAGAATTGTCAACACCGGAATCTATTGTGTGGCCAAACCTTTTTTGAGCCGCGCCTTAAAAAAAATCGACCGCAACAATGCACAAGGTGAGCTCTACCTAACCGACATCGTTGCCGTCTGCTATCGTGACAACGGCAAGGTGGGTGCGATGGTCGCGGAAAACGCTCAGGAGTTTCGAGGAATCAACACCAGGGACGACTTGGCCGCCGCCGAAGGCCTCATGCGGCGCCCCAACCGTATTTAACCTTGACTTTTTCTTTTATGATGGATTATAAATTATCAAAATGCTGAGGTGAAAGATTGGACAACGAACAGATCATAAAACAGTTTGATGAAATCGAGCGTAAAGTCGAGCGAGTGATCGAAGTTTACAAGTCCTGTGAGGCCAAGAATCAGGAACTCACAAACAAAATTGATAAATTAGAGGAGGAGCTTCAAAGTAAGGCTGACGTGGAGCAACGCTACCAAGAGGAGAAGACCTTGATTCGGTCAAAAATTGACAACCTGCTGGCCAGGCTAGGTGATCTAACGGATTAGTGAGTGCTGGTCGGGCGGGTCAAAGGTGCGGAAAGGGCAGTGACATTTTATTGGAACAACACGTTACCATAGAATTGTTTGGGCAACCGTACACGTTTAAAACCCAATCGGAATTAAGTCAGGCAAGAGAAGTTGCTGATTTCCTGGTTAGAGAAGTAACCAAGGTTTCCGATTATTACCCCAACAAATCTGCCAAAATGAATCATGTGACCATCATGATCCTTGCCGCGCTCAATATTGCCCAAGAGTATTTGGAACTGGAAAAAAATCGATCGAATTTCATCAACACATTATCGGACCGTTCGGCGGAATTGATTCGCAAAATGGACGGCTGTTTTATTGAACCTGAAAGAGCCGAGACTTATAGGCTGCAGGCAGGTACATAGTATTCTCGTTAAAAAATCTTTTGCCTTCCCACGATCCTCTCGTGGCGCTCGATAGAACGGTTTTCCTGCCAACCCGTCGGCTCGATTCCGCCTTACGTGAGTCGCACTATCTGGATGTCGACCCCTGTCGTGTTCGTGATTGGAAGATGTTCTTTGTCCCAACACCGATGCACCGGGGGCTATCGCTGGTTTTGGTGTGCAGATTCCGGTGTCGCACCGGAAAAGCCTGAAGAAACCAAATGGCGCCCACTTTGAACCAATGGTTCAAAGACCTTACCAACACGGCACTGTGGCAGGGGTCCTCACCCGGTATCTTCGACGTCATCCCTTTCAGGGTCAAACCCATCGCGACTCTTTGCAGGAGCGTTGCCACCCCGAAGGACTGGCAGTCGAATTGGGCTGCCGGGGGCTAGAATCTTTCAAACTCCTGAAGCGACACGCCTTTTTTTCCTCCTCGACCCAATTAAATTTCGTGGTTAAAAGGCCATCTTTTGCTGATTCGATCGAACTCAGACGCAATTGTGCGTCGTTGTTGGGTCGTTCGTTGAATGATTGCTGTCGATTTAATGGTGCCGTTGAATGACATTCGATATGAATTCCGAGGAGAAAATACATGGACGCACTTTACGTTTTGATCGGCGCTTTTTGTTTTGGCGCGGGTTTCGGGGTTGCCTTTTATGTCAAAGGCAGGATGCTGGCCCGCAAAATGAAAGACGCCGAGGGAGAGGCGGCAAAAATACGCGAGGAGGCCCAACGGCATTCAGAGACCTTGCTCAAAGAAGCCGACCTCGAAGTGAAGGACAAGCTTTTCAAGATGAAAAGCGATTTCGATGCGGAAACCAAAGAGACCCGCGCTGAACTGAACAACAGAGAAAAAAGGCTGCTTCAAAAAGAAGAAAACATCGACCGCAAAGCAGAGCAACTCGAGAAACGAGAAAATGACATCGTGCGCTTGGAAAAAGACATCGCCCATCGCACCGAACGCATCGAGACGGATGAAAAAAAATTCCATGATTTGATTGAAGAGCAAAAACGGCAGCTCGAGAAAATTTCGGGTCTGACAGCCGAGCAAGCCAAAGAGCTGCTCATCCGGGCGATGGAAAACGAGGCGCGCTACGAAGGCGCCAAACTGATCAAAAGGATCGAAAACGAGACCCGGGAGGAAGCCGACAAGAAGTCCAAGAAAATCATTGCCACTGCCATTCAGCGCTATGCGGGCGATTTCGTGGCCGAGCGAACGGTTTCGGTGGTCCAGTTGCCCAACGATGAGATGAAGGGGCGTATCATCGGCAGGGAAGGTCGCAACATTCGGGCCCTCGAGGCGGCCACCGGCATCGATCTCATTATCGACGACACGCCTGAAGCCGTCATCCTCTCGGGCTTCAACCCTGTCAGAAGAGAGGTCGCGCGCATTTCACTGACACGGCTGATATCAGACGGGCGGATTCATCCGGCCCGCATAGAAGATGTGGTCAAAAAGGTCGGCCAGGAAGTCGATCAGGCCATTAAAGAGGCTGGGGAGCAAGCCGCCTTCGATTTAGGGGTCCATGGCATCCACAACGAATTGATTAAATATCTCGGCCGCTTGAAGTACCGTACCAGTTATGCCCAGAATGTCCTGCAGCATTCGGTTGAGGTGGGGTTCCTCTGCGGAATCATGGCGGTGGAATTGGGCTTGAACCAGAAACTGGCGCGTCGTATGGGTCTGCTGCACGATATTGGTAAAGCCATCGATCATGAAGTCGAAGGTCCGCACGCCATCATCGGTTCCAAGCTGGCTAAAAAATTCAATGAATCACCCAAGGTTGTGCATGCCATCTCTGCGCACCATGAAGACGTGCCACCCAACTCGGTCTATTCACTGCTGGTTCAAGCTGCCGATGGTTTGTCGGGGGCGCGGCCCGGGGCGCGCAAGGAAATGCTCGAGAACTACATCAAGCGTCTTGAAGACCTCGAAGGCATCGCCAACTCATTTAAGGGGGTTGCCAACACCTACGCCATTCAGGCGGGTCGTGAACTGCGGGTCATTGTGGAAAGCGACAAGATATCCGATGAAAGTTCTACTTTGCTCTGCCGGGATATCGCTAAAAAAATCGAAGAATCCTTGACGTTTCCGGGCCAGATAAAGGTGATGGTCATCCGCGAGACCCGGGCGGTGGAATACGCCAACAAATAGGCAGCCGAACCAATCGTTCAATCATCTTTCGAAACCGGTTTTTCCGGGCGGAGGCACCCATTTCAATACAGTTTGACCGGTTGAGCCCGTTTAGCCCGTTAGTCCCGCCGCAGCGGGATTTAAGGATACAATCGATTTTATTAGATTTCCGGGGTTCTGAGTTTCAAGTTTCAAGTTTCAATTTTCGAACTAAAGGAGCGACAATTGCCGAATGTCCTCGACATCCTGCGCGAGCGTGGATTCATCGAACAAACAACCCATGA
>JBDNAO010000376.1:0-3392 GCA_039768375.1 Desulfobacterales bacterium
GCAAGTTCAAGGAAATCGGCGGCATTGCGCGGAGGCAGACGGTTCTGTATGCCGCACAAGCGATTCCGCAGACCTGTCACGCCCAAGGCATGATTGGCGCCGAAATTGCGGGATAAGGGGCCATTTATGGACGGAAACTAGCCACTGGCCTGAACTGGCGCGGAACCGCCGGTCTCAAACCGAACGAACCGCACTCATGATAACGCGTCACGAGCCACTCTTCAACCTTTGGCGCTCGCTCAAAGACAACGTCATATTTTGACTGCCGATGAATCCCGTTCGGCAACGCCGCAAAAAAAATGGAATATCCTGATATTCCAGTGATTTTACGCCTTTCCAGCCAGGTGCCTCAACGCCCAAAATTGCGAACTTATTTTTTCGTGAACCCTTAGCGCCGATGACCCAGAAAATTGCCCTTTGTGTATGCAGCGGCGACACGGGATCATCACCGCGATCCTAATTCTGTGCCGCTTGCTTTCTTGACATAGATAAGCCAGCAATATATGTTGATCTATTTTATTTTTTAGTGAACCCTAAAACACGGGCGGGAATCCTATTGATGAATCGATCAGAAACCATTGCGTCACCGCTGGCGGCCCTCGGCCGTTACGCGATCGATCTGGTGCGGGAGATGGGCTCCATCATGATTTTTTTCGTTAAAGGGTTTGCCCTCATTTTCTCTCTGCCGACCATCCTTTCGAAAACCGTGCAGCAGGTATATTTCATCGGTTCGAAGTCGATTTTCGTTATTTGCCTGACCGGTGCCTTCACCGGCATGGTCCTTGGTCTGCAGGGCTATTACGTTTTAGTCAAATACGGTTCCGCCGGTTCACTCGGATCGGCCGTGGCCCTGACCTTGGTGCGTGAAATGGGCCCGGTCCTGACGGCCATCATGGTCATTGCGCGGGCCGGTTCAGCCATGTCGGCCGAAATCGGCATTATGAGGATTTCCGAGCAGATCGATGCCTTAGAGACGATGAGTATCAATCCGATCCAGTTTCTTGTCAGCCCACGAATTGCCGCTGCGCTGTTCAGTTTTCCCTTGTTGACCGCGCTTTTCGATGTTATCGGCATATTCGGTGGCTATCTGACGGGCTCTATTCTGCTGGGGCTCAGTTCGGGGATCTATTTTTCGCGGGTTGAGTCGAGCGTCGATATGGTGGACGTGAGCGGAGGATTCATCAAATCGATCGTATTTGCCGTGGTGGTCATCACCATCTGTTGCTATCAGGGCTACTATACCCACCGCCGATCGGGCGGTCAGGGAGCAAAAGGTGTCAGTCTTTCAACCACCTCGGCCGTGGTCCAATCCTGCGTGTTGATTCTGGTCACCGATTACGTGCTGACCTCTTTTCTGCTGTGAGAAAAACGATGGACCAACCGCTGATTCAGTTCAAAGACGTCCACAAGCATTTTGGAGACAAACGGGTATTAGACGGCATCGATCTGAGCGTTTATGCAGGGCAGATTACCTCGATTATCGGCAAGAGCGGGGTCGGCAAGAGCGTGCTCCTGAAGCACATGATCGGCCTTATCCAGCAGGACTCGGGGGATATTCTTTTCAACGGCAAGCCGCTGGTTGTACTCAGGAAGAAGGAGCGGGAAGCCTTGAAAATGAAATTCAGCTACATGTTCCAGGGAACCGCTCTTTTTGATTCGATGACCGTGTTCGAGAACATTTCTCTGCCGCTTAAAGAAAAATCTTCGCTGCGGCGGGAAGAAATTGGGCGTCGGGTGCACCAGAAGATGGAGCAGCTCGACCTGAACGCGATCGACGATGAGTATCCATCGCAGCTCTCGGGCGGTATGAAGAAACGCGTGGCCTTGGCACGGGCCCTGGTCACCAATCCGGAGGTTGTTCTCTTCGATGAACCGACGACCGGGCTCGATCCGATTCGAAAAAGCGTTGTCCACGGCATGATTGCGGATTACCAGAAACGCTTCGGATTTACGGGGGTCATCGTCAGCCATGAGATTCCCGACATCTTCTATATCTCCCAACGCATCGCCATGTTGGAAGAAGGCCGGATACTCTTCGAAGGCACGCCTGAGGAGATTCAGCAATCGGAAGTCCCGGTGATACGGCAATTTATCACCGGGCTCGAAAGCCAACGTGACGAGCTCACCGGGTTGGCGTCCCAGCAAGCCGGCGACCGCAAGTTCCGCGAGGAGATGATGCGGCTGCAGAGCCACCAGATTGCATTTTCAATGGTGCTCTTGACGGTCCAGAACATTGACCAGGTCAACGAAACCTTGGGACGCAAGGCCGGACAGACGGCATTGAAAAATTTCGCCCTGCAACTGCAGCGTCACATTCGGATCACCGACACCTGTTCGCGCTACGGACTGAACAAGATCCTGCTGGTTTTGTCCAACACGACCAGGGAGCAGGCCCGGGCTTTCTGCGCCAAGCTCGGCCGGGAAATCAAGGGAGAAACGATTATGGCATTCCTGCCCCGGCCGGACATCTGTTTTACGGTCGGCGTCGGAATTGTCGAAGTCCAGCGCGGCAGTACGATCGAGAGCATCCTGGCGGCGGCCGAAGCCGACCAGGAAAAAATGTATGAATTCCGTGTCTGCTCGTAACAGGAGGAAACATGAAAAAGTGGTCCGTTGAAGTGGCGGTGGGTCTATTCGTACTCATCGGCATCGCCTGCATCGGGTATCTGACAATTCGTCTCGGCAAGATGGAAATCATCGGTGACAATTACTATACTGTTTCGGCCCGTTTTCAATCGATCGCGGGTTTGAAAGCCGGTTCCGAAGTGGAACTGGCCGGCGTACCGGTCGGTCAGGTCGAGGGGTTTTCGCTGGACCAGGAACGCTGGATGGCGGTGGTCCAGATGAAGATTATGAAAACAATCGTTTTGACCGAGGACGTCATCGCTTCGATCAAGACCGCGGGGCTTATCGGCGACAAATACATCAAACTATCTCCCGGCGTGTCGGATGTGCCGCTCAAACCGGGCGGCATGATCATTGAAACTGAATCGGCACTGGATATCGAGGAGTTGATCAGCAAATTTGTTTTCGGGAAGGTATGATGTTTAGGCACCATGGCATGAGTAAAAGAAGGAGACGCTTGTGAAAAGAATCCTCTGGTTTTCGATCCTGCTCCTGGTCGCGATTGTACCGGCGCTGAGGGCCGAACAGCCGGTTGACGCTTTGAAGGGACCCATAGACAAGGTGATACAAATTCTCGAAGATCCGCAGTATGAGGACCCGGCCCGTCAGGCTGACCAGCGGGAGAAGATCCGGTCAGTGGCGAGCGCTATGTTCGATTTCGAATTGATCGCCAAGCGGGCCACTGGGCGATATCACTGGGAAAAAAGCTTCACCCCGCAGCAGCGGCAGGAATTTACGGACCTCTTTGCTGAATTTCTCGGCAATAA
>JBDNAO010000049.1:0-4045 GCA_039768375.1 Desulfobacterales bacterium
AGTGGCCCTATTCGTAAATACGGTGGCATTCAATGACCGATGCATCCCGCCGCGCCGTGTTGCTCGGCGCTCGCATACGCTTGGTATGCTCGCTTCTCGCGCCTTGCGCTGCGGGCGCCTCGGTCATCTCGGTGCGTCACCGTATTTACGAACAGGACCACTAAGTCGGCCATTATGGATGGGACCTTTTACCTGAATGTGAGCAATTATAGGCTTTACGATAAAGATTTTGGCAAGGCCAGAGGCAGGAGGCTGTATTGTAATACGCCGACGACCGATAACGCAGTCCAAAACCTTTATCGTAAAGCAGTGATACCGGTACTGCTTCACCGGGACCTTCAGCCGAAGCACAGGAGGGGGTATGAGCCAGGAAGTTGACGTTTACACACCCAAAAACAACATTCGTGTGGTGACCGCTACATCTCTTTTCGACGGGCACGACGCCGCTATCAACATCATGCGCCGCATTCTCCAGGCCACGGGGGTGGAGGTTATCCATCTCGGCCACAATCGTTCGGTCCAGGATATCGTCGATGCGGCTATCGAAGAGGATGCCCAGGGTGCGGCCGTATCGAGCTACCAGGGCGGGCACATCGAATTTTTCAAATACATGGTCGATCTTCTCAGGGAAAGAAACGCCGATCACATCAAGGTCTTCGCCGGCGGCGGAGGGGTCATCGTCCCCGACGAGATCAAACAGCTGGAAGCCTACGGCGTCTCCAAAATCTATTCGCCTGAGGACGGCGCCAGCAAGGGTCTTCAGGGAATGATCAACCACATGGTGCGGCAGCTCGATTTCCCGACCGTCAAGAGCTTCAGTTTTGCCTTCGACGCGCTTGAGCCCGAGAACAAATTGATGGTGGCCAACCTGATTACCGCCGTGGAACAGGCCAAAGCAAAGCAAAACGGTCACCTGGCGGAATTGCGGACCCAGCTGCAGGCGCTTTCTCGCGACCGCAAGGCGCCGGTCATCGGGATCACGGGAACCGGTGGTGCCGGCAAATCCTCCCTGACCGACGAGCTGATCATCCGCCTGTTGCACGATTTGAAAAATATCCACGTTGCCATCATCAGCTGTGACCCATCGCGGCGCAAGACCGGTGGCGCTCTTCTGGGTGACCGGATTCGGATGAATGCCATCGGCAGCCCCAGGATCTACATGCGGTCTCTGGCCACGCGCAGTTCCCAAACCGAAATCCCCGAAGCCCTCGCCGAATGCGTCCTGGTGGCCAAAGCGGCCGGATTCGACCTTGTCATCGCTGAAACGGCCGGAATCGGCCAGGGGGACTCCAGAATCATCGACATGGTAGACGTTTCGCTCTATGTCATGACCAGTGAGTTCGGTGCCGCCTCCCAACTCGAAAAGATCGATATGCTCGATTTTGCCGATCTCGTGGTCATCAACAAGTTCGAGAAACGCGGGGGCGAGGACGCCGTGCGTGATGTTCGCAAACAGGTCCAGCGCAACCGCAATGCCTGGAACAAAACACCGGAAGAAATGCCGGTCTTCGGCACCATTGCCTCCAAGTTCAACGATGACGGCGTAACCGCGCTGTACCGCGCCCTGCTCGACGCCATCGCGGAAAAAACCGGCGTCACCCTCGGCTCCAGCCTGCCACGACCGGAATCCAGGACATCGACCTCCAAGACGATCATCATTCCGCCGGAGCGCACCCGTTATCTGGCCGAAATCGCCGATACGGTGCGGCGCTATCACCAACAGACGGCAGCACAGGCGGAAGCCATTCGCAAATCCTGGCACATCGATGAAGTCAACAAACTGCTGAGCAACGAACCGGCCGAGTTATTAACCAGGCTCACGGTAGAAGCGCGCGCAGCACGGGAAAACATCCGGGATGACTCCCGCCGGGTGTTGAAAGAGTGGCAAACGGTCAAGGACGCCTACGGTCGCGACGAGTTGGTGTACGCGGTGCGCGACCGCGAAATCCGCCTTCCCCTTTACACCGAGTCACTGTCCCACCAGAGGGTACCGAAGATCGTGCTGCCCGGATTCAAGGATCCCGGCGAGATCTACCGCTGGATGCGCGAAGAAAACGTTCCGGGCCGCTTTCCTTTCACGGCCGGAGTTTTCCCGCTCAAGCGCATGGACGAGGACCCCACGCGCATGTTCGCCGGAGAAGGCGACCCGGCCCGAACCAACCGGCGCTTCAAGCTCCTTTCGGCCGATTACGAGGCCAAGCGTCTGTCCACCGCTTTTGATTCGGTGACCCTTTACGGTTATGACCCGGATCGGCGTCCGGACATTTACGGAAAGGTCGGCACCTCGGGGGTCAGCATCTGCACGCTGGACGACGTCAAGGTGCTTTACGGCGGCTTCGACCTGTGCGCATCCAACACGTCCGTCTCGATGACCATCAACGGCCCGGCACCGATTATTCTGGCCATGTTTCTCAATGCCGCCATCGATCAGCAGGTGGACCGGTACACGGCCGAAAACGGCAACCCGCCATCGTCGGAGGTCTATGAAAACATTCGCGCCGACGTACTGTCCACCGTTCGCGGCACGGTTCAGGCCGATATCCTCAAGGAAGATCAGGGGCAGAACACCTGTATTTTTTCTATCGACTTCGCCCTCAAGATGATGGGTGATATCCAGGAATACTTCATCACCAAGAATATCCGCAATTTCTATTCGGTGTCGATTTCCGGCTATCACATCGCCGAGGCCGGAGCGAACCCCATCTCCCAGCTGGCCTTCACCCTGGCCAACGGGTTTACCTACGTCGAATACTACCTGTCACGCAACATGCCGATCGACAGCTTCGCGCCGAACCTTTCTTTCTTCTTCTCCAACGGCATGGACCCGGAGTACACCGTAATCGGCCGGGTGGCTCGACGAATCTGGGCCGTTGCCATGCGCGAGAAATACGCCGGGTCCCTGCGGTCGCAGATGCTCAAGTACCATATCCAGACCTCGGGCCGTTCCCTGCACAGCCAGGACATCCAGTTCAACGATGTCCGCACAACCCTGCAGGCCCTAATCGCCATATACGACAACTGCAACAGCCTTCACACCAACGCTTTCGACGAGGCGATCACCACTCCCAGCACCGAATCGGTGCGGCGCGCCCTGGCAATCCAGATGATCATCAACCGCGAATGGGGATTGACCAAGAATGAAAACCCCAATCAGGGCAGCTTCCTCGTCGAGGAACTCACCCGGCTGGTGGAGGAAGCCGTTTTGATGGAGTTCGACCGCATCACCACGCGCGGCGGTGTGCTGGGCGCCATGGAAACCGGGTACCAGCGCAGTAAAATCCAGGAAGAATCGATTTACTACGAAACTCTGAAACACACCGGCCGCATGCCGATCATCGGCGTCAACACGTTTCGTGACCCGCACGCCAGCCACAATGATTTTATCGAAACCGTAGAATTGGCGCGAGCCACGGAAGAGGAGAAGGAATCGCAGCTCAAGCGCCTGGCAGACTTCAAGAGCACCCACGCCGAAGAAGCGCCCCAGGCCCTGAAGCGCCTGCAGCAGGCGGCGCTCGGCAACGGCAATATTTTCGCCGAGCTGATGGACACCGTGCGGGTCTGCTCACTGGGCCAGATCACCCAGGCCCTGTACGAGGTCGGCGGCCGGTATCGCAGAAACATGTAAGTCGCAAATCGGCAGAGGCGAAAGGCTAACGGTTTGAGATGCACCGAGTTGAGCGCAAGCGCTCACCGTGCGCGTTTGTTGTGGGTTGCCTGTTACAGGTTGAAGGATTGAGGCGATATGGGTTCAAAGGTTCACCGTTCCCCGTTCAGGGTTGAAGGATTGAAGCGATGTTGGTTCAAAGGTTCGCCGTTCCCCGTTCAGGGTTGAAGGATTGAAGCGATGTTGGTTCAAAGGTTCGCCGTTCCCCGTTCAGGGTTGAAGGATTGAAGTCCTTTCTTGAACCTTTGAACCCGGAACCCTCACATTAAACTTCACGTGGCCGGAACAGTAAACATATTGAACGTCGAACATCGAACGCCCAACATCGAACGTCGAATATTGATGACGCTACGCTTCATCGATTTATAAACAAGCGAACCA
>JBDNAO010000377.1:0-5391 GCA_039768375.1 Desulfobacterales bacterium
CCCTCGCGGCAGGGATTGCACTGACCGCAGGATTCTTCTTTCAGAAAGTCGACGAAGTAACGGGCCACATCCACCATGCAGGTGTCCTGGTCCATCACGATCATGCCGCCGGAGCCCATGATGGAACCCACCTCGGTCAATTTTTGATAGTCGACCGGCAGGTCGAGGAACCGTTCCGGAATGCAGCCGCCGGAGGGCCCGCCGGTCTGCACGGCTTTGAATTTTTTCTTCTTGGGCACGCCGCCGCCGATTTTGAAGACGATATCCCGCAGGGAAATGCCCATGGGAACTTCGACCAGTCCGGTGTTTTTAATTTTTCCCACCAGGCTGAACACCTTGGTCCCCTTGCTGTGCTCGGTACCCATCTGGGCGTACCATTTTGCCCCTTTCAAAAAGATGGCCGGTACATTCGCATAGGTTTCCACGTTGTTCAAGTTCGAGGGCTGGTCGCGAAACCCTTTTTCGACGGTGTGGACGTATTTGGCCCGTGGCCGCCCCACTTTGCCTTCGAGCGAGGCCATCAGGGCCGTGGATTCGCCGCAGACAAAGGCGCCGGCTCCGGTTGAAATTTTGATGTCAAAAGAAAAATCGGTGCCGGCGATTTTTTTTCCCAACAAACCGTAGTTTTTGGCCTGTTTGATGGCCGTGACCAGGCGTTTGACCGCCAGCGGATACTCGTTCCGAACGTATATGGAACCCTGATGCGATCCGATGGCCACCGCCGCAATCAGCATGCCTTCGAGGACGCTGTGGGGATCGCCTTCCAGAATGCTTCGGTCCATGTAAGCGCCGGGGTCGCCTTCATCGGCGTTGCAGATGATCATGCGCTCGCCGTTGTGCTTGGCGCAGGTGGCCCACTTGATCCCGGTTGGAAACCCGCCGCCGCCGCGTCCCCTCAAACCCGAAGCCTTGACGACATCGATGATGTTGGACGGCTTCATGTCTTTGAGCGCATTGAGAAAAGCGACGTATCCTTTCCTGGCGAAATATTCTTCGATGGCATCCGGATTGATGTAACCGCAGTTCCGCATCGCCACTTTTACCTGATCGCCGTAGAAAGAAATGTCTTCCAGGATCGGGATGCCATCAATCGGTTCGACGCCGTCGAGCGGATTGGCCTCCTCGTTTTCCAGCAGGCTGCGCGGGTCCTTCATTTGACCCAGAATCATTTTCAAGTCAAAATCATTGGCTTTGTATCCCTCGATGACATCTTTTATCTTATCCGCCGTGACCTTCTTATAAATGATGCGAGGTTTACCGCCGGAGAGCACTTCCACAAGCGGCTCGACTTCGCAGAAGCCGATGCACCCGGTTTTACAGATGTCAACGCCGTTCTTGCCTGTATATTCCTCGACAGCCGTTTCATAGGCCGCCTGGGCGCCGGCGGCGATACCGCAGGACGCCATTCCGATATTGACCTTCAGATCGTCTGGTACGTAAATCTTTTGGCTGTATTCCCGGCTGATCAGTTCTAAATCATCGATCGACTGGATTTTCATCGTCTGTGCCCCATATGCGCTCTATTCGTAGTGCTCTAAAATTTTTACGATTTTGTCCGATGCGATCCGCCCGTGCATATCTTCATTGATCTTGACGACCGGTCCCAAGCTGCAGCAGCCGATACAGCGAACCGACTCCAAAGTGAACCGCATGTCGGGCGTTGTCTGACCATCACAGATGGACAAGGCGTCGTGTATTCTTTCGTGCACCCGTTCGGCACCGCGCACATGACAGGCGGTTCCCAAGCAAATCGAGATAATGTTCCGGCCGCGCGGTTCGAGGCTGAATGTGCTGTAAAAAGTCGCCACGCCGTATATTTTGCTCAGCGGCATTCCGATTTTGGTTGCCAGATAAGTCAGTGCCGGCCGGGGCAGGTAATTGAATTGTTTCTGAATGGCCTGAAGGATCATGATCAGGTTTTCTTTGTCATTGCCAAAATCCTCTTCGATGATCCGATCCAGTTCCAAGAAGTCGATATCGTCGGCCTGGGGTTTTTCTAATGGCTGTGCGACATTCATTCACCAAACTCCTGTTGTAAAGACGGTTGGTTCAAAATGTGAACCGCTTGTCTATTTGGATACCGCGTCCGATACCGGGACCTGCTGCTGAACGACCGGGCAGTTTTCGACGCAGGCACCGCAACCGGTGCACAGGTCCTCCCGAATATAACGGGCTCTTTTTCTGACCTTGACCTTGAAATTCCCGGGAGAGCCTGCAACCGATTCAAGATCCGCATAGGTAATAAGCTCGATGTTCATGTGCCGGCCGACCTCGACCAGTTTGGGCGAGATAATTCACATGGCACAGTCGTTGGTGGGAAAGGTCTTGTCCAATTGAGACATGACCCCGCCGATGGATGGAGATTTTTCGAGCAGGTAAACGTAATAGCCTGAATTGGCCAGATCGAGAGCTGATTGCATCCCGGCGATACCGCCGCCCACAACCAGCACCGAACCTTTGACATCGTTTGCCATGATAGCTGTCTCCTGATAGTTGCTCTTTCGATGAGCTGCAGCTCAATCGACTCTTGGACCCGTTTTAGCAAGAAAACCAAGGGAATTTACTTATAGATTAAGCACAATCTTGTCAACGAAATTCGATCTTTCAACGCATCTCGCCCAAATTATTACGAGAATATACCCATAACTTGGCCGGCATTTCAACCCCAAATCTTGGTGATTTTCGTGATGGAATACGGACTTCAGTCGTTGTCGTCGCCTGCCCGTTAGCTGCCATTGGCAGTAGCGACTTCTTTCTTTCCGTGCCTGCGATGGGGTTAGGCCCGTTTGACGCCGAGTTCTGCGCCGCTTGAGACCGAAGCAACCGCCGGCGGCCCACCGGGTCACTGATTGATGGAAACAGAAAAGCGCAAAAACCGGCAAAAAAGAGGGGGGGTCAGCAAAGAAAATATCACCCGGTCCTCAGAGGGACCGGGTGATAGTCAGGAGGGAGGGAAACCAAAAAGGTCGACTCAGGCGGCCAGACGGATGGCACTTTCCGTCGCGCTCCGGATTTCGTCCGGGGTAAACGGTTTGGGGACGTAATCCACAGCCCCCATGCGGGCGGTTTGAACGGCGGTCTCGATGCTCGCGTAACCGGTGATGATGATCACCCTGGCCTGGGGCTGGACGGTCCGGATCGCTTCCAAGAGCTCGAGTCCCTTGACTCCCGGCATTTTAAGATCCAGAAGCACCAGCCGGTAGTCTCTCTGATCGATCTTCTCGAGGGCTTCTGCCTTGCTGGTGGCCTGGTCGACACGATACCCTTTTTTCTTCAGAATCTTACGGACGTTGTTGTTCACCGCCACTTCGTCGTCGATTACGAGAACGTGCATGTGGTCGGGTTCGGCCTTGGCTTCTTTTTCTGCTGCCGCACGGCCGGCCATCTCCGCATCGAGACGGGCCACGTTCGCCTTCAGCTCGTCATAGGGCACCATAATCGTTTCGTCCCGATACAGGTGGTTGACGAACTCGGGACCGGTGAGCGCCACGACTTCGTCGTAATTGTAGGGCTGATCGATGGAGATGAGCTTTCTCAAGTCCCGGGTCTGTTTGACCGCCGCAGCTCGGCCCTTCTTGGCCTTTTTCTGCGGACAGGCACCGGTCTTAGTGCCGGCTTTGCAGGTCGCCCCCAGCTTTTTGAAGATGTCGCACACCATGCTGCCGACGTCACAGAAATTTTCCAGGGGCTGATCGGCGGTTATTTCCACAACCGGCACATCCGATCTGGTCAGCTGTTCGGTATATTTGTCACCCGTATAGGCGGCCACTTCATCACGATCGAAAGGCATGTCGACATCGATTCTGCCTTTCTTCATCATGCGGGCGACATTTTGTTTCAGTTCCTCGTACGGGACGAAGGCCACCCCTTCTCCGTCGAGAGCCTGAACATACTCCGGACCGGTTGCGGCCGAGACCTCTTCATAGTCGAAGGGCATATCGATCCCGATGAGTTTTTTCGGATCGCTCCTTCGTGGTGCAGCACTCTTTTCTTTCTTTTTGGCCTTCTTCTGGGGGCAGGCACCGGTCTTGATGCCGGCTTTGCAGGTGACCCCCAGCTTTTTAAAAATGTCGCACACCATGCTGCCGACTTCGCAAAAATTTTCCAGTGGTTCGGATATCTTGACCTCTACGATCGGCATGTCCGAGCGGCCGAGCATGTTCATGTACTCTTGACCGACCTGGTCGGCGACTTCCTTGGCATCGAACGGCAGATCGATGTCGATGACCTCGATCGTTTCGCGCTCTTCCGGTGCAACGGCCGCCTCGGTCAATGCACCGCTCAAAGCCTTTTCGACTGTCGACCGCATTTCAGCGGGGGTAAACGGCTTGGGAACGTAGTCGAGAGCCCCGAGGCGGATCGCCTTCATTGCCGTGTCGGTGGAGGCATAGGCGGTCATCATGATGGCCTTGGTCAGGGGCCATTCCTTTTTGACCAGCTTGAGCAGCTCCAGGCCGTTTTTGCCGGGCATGACAATGTCGGAAATCAAGAGCGCAAAAGATTCCTGCGCCATTTTCTCCAGGGCATCCTGGGCGCTGACGGCCTGGGTCACTTCATAGTTATTTTTCTTCAGTATTTTTTCGACATTTTGGCAAATGCCCTTTTCGTCATCGACCACTAGAATTTTAGTCGTTGGTTCCATTGTTCCTCCCCTTTGCGAATGTTGCTGAATAATGTTTTACGGTTTCATTCCTTTTGGACTGAAAAGAGTTGCAGGGACCGTGCCAGAACATTACAAAATATAAATAACTGAAATTAATACGATTTTAGTATAATGGCGCCGGTTGGGGCATCATTGGTGTATATATTTTTTATACGCCGTCATGCCCCATACCCCTGGCCCTAGTGTCGTGTCATTTTTGAAGTGTCTCGACTGCCTTGAGCGACGCAATTGAATGCACATAAGGTTCCCGGTTCCGGGTTCAACGTTCAGGGTTGAGGGATGAAAGCAATTTGAGGTTTCAGGTGTCAGATGTCGGCTTTTTAAATTTCAAATAACAAATCTCAAATACCAACTGGTTCGACAAGCTCACCAACATGAGCCATGTCGAAGGGCAAATCACAATGACCGAAATTCGAAATTCCAAACCATTAGTTTTTGATATTATTTGATATTTTGACATTGTCATTTGGAATATATTTGTATGTTGGTGCTTCTATTTTGGTATTTGGCACTATCATTGGCGGGCGGGCAAGCCCTGAAATCTATAACCTAAACCAAAGCTGCCAATGGTCATTGTTCTGTACCCAGGCGTGCAATATCGAGCAGCGGGCGACAAAGGATAAGAAAATGTATGTGTGAATAAAAACGAGTCTTCGGCGCGAACCCGAAGCGCAATCTGCCGTCGTCGGCGTCCTGTGGACCCGTATTACGGACATGAAAACGCAGCG
>JBDNAO010000050.1:0-16565 GCA_039768375.1 Desulfobacterales bacterium
AAGGCCGGCATCACGATCTCCACATCCACCCTGGGTCAATACGTGGTCTCGCGTTTCCTGGCCAGCGGCGCCTATGAGCGTCATCTGCGGGTACTGCGAAGCGCATTGAAAAAGCAGCTGTTCAGAACCGCCATCGAGATTCAACATCATTTTCCGGCACAGACCCGGCTGGCCGTTCCCCGGGGGGGGTCTCTGCTCTGGGTTGAACTGCCCCCCGGCATCGACGGTCTAGCGGTCTATCAAGCCGCCTTCGAACGGAACATCGCCATCATTCCAGGGGCGGTCTGCTCAAATTCAAAACAGTTCGACAATTTCATCCAAATCGGCTGCTCCGCCCCCTTCAGCCGCAGGATAAAAGAAGCGATCGGTATCCTAGGGTCCATTGCAGCAGGGTTCTTGACACCTGATCCCTTAAAAAATCAGCCGAATTCGTGACGACCTCGAGCCGGAAAGCAGGCGGAATTTAGATGGCATAAAACAAATGAGCACAAGGGTTACGAAGGGAGGGTGCTAAGCTAACATCACCATACGGTATCGCTTGTTCCGCAGCCCGGCGAGTCCTTGTGCTCAATCTTTTCGGTAACACCGGATAAGTGTTCAGTCAAACCTTTGTTGACCGATACCGGATATCAAGAATGCAGGGGTTTAAAAAACACATGGGTGGCGCCCAAAATACTAAACGGTTTGAAACGAAAAAGGTCGACGGTCTCAGGCTACACGGTCGCGGGGCTCACGTCCGGCAAAGATGGCATCCAGATTGTCGAGTGCCCGGAATCCCATTGCGTCCCTCGTTTCCTTCGTGGCGCTGCCGATGTGCGGCATCAGGAACACGTTGTGCAACTGCCGGTATTCCGAATGGATGTTGGGTTCGTCATTATAGACGTCCAGCCCAGCGGCTGTGAGCTTTCCCGACTTGAGTGCCGCAATAAGTGCGTCGTCGTCGACCACGGCACCGCGGCTGGCATTGACGACAATGGCGCCGTCCGGCAGCAGGGCGATACGCTCTGCATTCAGCAGCCCGGTGGTTTCCGGCGACGCCACGCAGTGGAGCGTCAAAAAATCACAATAGGGCATCAAGTCCTCGGGGGTTGGGTGAAAAACGGCGCCTTCCTCGAGTTTCGACGGCACTCGCCGACGATTATGATAATGGATCTCCATGTCGAACCCGCGGGCCCGCTTGGCAACCACTTGTCCGACACGGCCGAAGCCGATGATACCCAGGCGTTTGCCCGTCACTTGGGTCCCCACCATGAAGCTGGGGCTCCAGTCCTTCCACTCACGGGTGCGGACCAGCCGTTCACCCTCGCTGGCACGCCGCGCCGCGCCCAGCATCAGCATCATGGTCAGCTCCGCTGTGGCGTCGGACAACACCTCCGGTGTATTTGTTACGATAAGCCCACGGGCTTTGGCCGCTTTGGTATCCACGTGGTCATAGCCGACAGAATAATTGGCAATCGCCCGCACGCGTTCAGGCAAACGGGCAATCACATCGGCGGTGATTTTTTCGGTGTGACAGGGTAAAATCGCGTCGGCGTCTTTGGCCCGGTTGATGATCTCATCGCTGGAATAGAGCGCATCGTCAGGATTTAAAATCGGATCGTAGTCTCGCCGAAGGCGGTCTTCGACGGCATCCGGCAGTTTACGGGTAACGAGGACGACGGGCTTCATTGGTTTATCCTCCCTAAATTTACAACCTGTTTCGGCTTCAAATATGATCCTCGCCTTCCTTTATCGATTTGTAAAAGTCGTATACCAGCAAGCCAAGGTTCCCAACGATAATAATCCAAAGCGGAACAGATTGTAACCTTATGGCGTAAAAAAGAAAGAACACCAGTGCCATCAAAACTGCGATCGATCCAGTGATAATGTTACTCATGAGGTCACTATAACCCTTTCAATATCTCTTTTTGTAGCTGCTTCTTCTACCGCGAGAGTCCCTACCCACCGGCGATATTTACAAGCCAACGTGCCGTTCGCAGCAGTTGTGCGTCGTCATCTCTGGGTCCCACCAGTTGCACCCCCAAGGGCATGCCGTGTGCGCCCTGCAGGATCGGAAGTGTGATCGCGGGCATCCCGCACAGGCTCCAGATGGTACAAAAAATCGGGCTTCCCGTCGATTCCAGGCCGACGGGGGCTTCACCGGTCGTGGCGGGAGTGAGAATGGCGTCATACCAGTCAAACGTGTTGTCGAGTAAGCGGTTGAGGACCGGTATCCGGCTCACTGCCCGGTTGTAATCAACGGCCAAAACCTTTTGTCCGCGTTCGATCATTTCCCGCAGGATGGCGCTCAGCTTGTCTTTTCCACGCGCATACTCACGCTCGAAGCTTCGGGCAAGGTCCGCTTCCATGATCGTGCGGTGCTGCTCGACCGCGTCATCGAATATTTCCGGCAGTTCGGTCTCGCCGATGTTTTCACCCAGGTGCGCGACCAACTCGGCAAAGGCGTCTTTTGTATCTGCTTCGGCCTGGTCCCACACCGGCGTCTTGACGAAGGCCAGGCGCGGCTGGAACGGGGGCTCCCCGGTCATCGTCTCAACGAGTTTGGGTCGTGCCCGCGGCCGGGTGTCGGGGTCGCGATCATCGAAGGCCATGAGTTGTTCGGCGATCAGTGCCACATCTTCGATGGTGCGCGCAAACACGCCGATTTGGTCCAAAGGCCGCGACTGCTGGAGCACAAAGTGCCGGGATATGCGGCCGTAGGTCGGTTTGTAGCCGTAAACCCCGCAGTAGGAGGCCGGACGGATGACCGAACCGTTAGTCTGTGTACCAATGGCTAGGGGCACCATGCCGGATGCCACGGCGGCAGCCGAGCCGCTTGAGGAGCCGCCGGGGGTACACTCAGGATCGTGCGGATTCCGCGTTTTGCCTGGTGCATAGACCGCCAGTTCGGTGGTGACGGTCTTTCCCAGGATGATCGCGCCGGCCTCACGCAACAAGGCGACTGCGGTGGCATCCTCCGCTGGCTGACGTCCGGCATGCAAAACCGTACCGTCCTCGGTCGGCATGTCCCGGGTGTCGAAGATATCCTTGATGCCCACCGGAACGCCATGGAGCGGACCGAGGGTCTGGCTTCCCCGCAGTGCCCGGTCCGCCTCACGCGCCTGTTTCAGCGCATAGTCGGGGTCCAGATAGGCCCAGGCGCCGATGCGTTCTTCGAGCGCTGCGATGCGATCGAGGCAGACGCGCACCAACTCTTCCGATGTGATCTTGCCGGCGCGAACCGCCTCAGCCGCCTCGGTGGCGCTCATCAGAGCTAATTCCATATTCCCTCAAAACTTTGTGACGTCTGTCCCTACTTGGCGATGCCATAAACCAAGTCAGGCAGCCAGGTCGTGATCTGTGGAACGTTATAGAGAATGATCATGGCAATCAGCACCATCGCCAAAAAAGGCAATGACCCTTTGAAAATCGTTGTCAGTTGAATATGCGGTGGAGCGATCCCCTTGAGGTAATAACACGACATCGCCATCGGCGGCGTCAGAAATGAGGTCTGCAAGTTGAATGCCACGAGAATCCCAAAGAAGAGCGGGTCGATGTTGAAGGCGTTTAGCAGCGGCAAAAAGATCGGCACGAAGATGATGATGATCTCGCTCCACTCCAGTGGCCATCCCAATAGGAAAATGATGGCCTGCGCCAGGAGAAGAAACATAACCGGCGAAAGGTTCAGGCCCACCACAAACTCCTCAATGACCATGTGGCCGCCGAGGTAGGAAAAAACCGATGAGAAGGTCCAGGAGCCGACGAACAGCCAGCACACCATGGCCGAGGTTCTCATCGTCAGATAAACCGATTGCCGCAGGCGGTCCCATGTAAGCTCACGATAGCACGCAGCCAGGAGCAGGCTGCCAAATGCGCCAACCGATGCAGCCTCTGACGGCGTCGCCAACCCGAATAAGATAGAGCCCAGCACCGACAGAATCAGGAGGGCCAGCGGAACGACGGAGGTCAGCAGCATATAGATCAGCTCTTTGAGTGGGATATCCGTCTGTTCTTTCGGTGGCTTCGGCGCCAGTTTGGGGTTCAAGAAGGCCCGCCCCACCACATAGATGATGTAGAGGCCGGCCAGCATAAATCCGGGGATCAACGCCCCGGCGTACAGTCTCACCACGGAGACGCCCGACACGGCCCCGTACACGATCAGCATGATGCTCGGCGGGATCAGGATACCGAGGCAACCGCCGGCACAGATGACGCCGGAGGACAACTGTTCGTCGTAGCCGGCTTTCAGCAGGGCCGGAAAGGCCAACAATCCCATCAGCGTCACCACGGCGCCGACGATGCCGACGGCGGTGGCAAAGATCGCGCAGGTCACCAGCGCCGCCACGGCCATGGCGCCGGGCACAATGCGGGCGGCGATATTTAAGCTGTAAAACAGCCGCTGCACGATGTTGGCACGTTCGACGATATACCCCATGAACAGAAACAGCGGCACCGCGACCAGCACGTCGTTGATCATCACAGAGTACGTCTGGTTCACCAACAGATCGAAGATATTGTTTAGAAAGATGTGACTGAGCTGGTCGGACGTGGCGTAAGCATAATAGCCGAAACCCGTGCCCATCGCGACCAGTGTGAAGCAAATGGGGAAACCCAGGAGAATACAGAAGATGAAGGACCCCATCATCAGCATGGCGACTTGAGGATCGGTCATTGGGCGCCCTCCTTTTCCTCGCCACCCTCCCGGGCAGCCATCTCAGCCTCTTTCTGGCGCTGTTTTTCTACCAGTTCCTTTTCCAGTTCTTCAACATCGCCCAACCGCGCCGGCCACTGACCGGTTTTCAAGCACAATACGCAGCGGATGGTTTCCGCAATGCCCTGCAGCAGCAAAATGAACGCGGCGATGGGAAGGATGGTTTTCAAGGGGAACACCGGCACCCCCGCAGGGCTGTTGATGCTGATCTCTCCGATGGGCCCGTCGGGACCATACGGCAGGTATGACCAGGACTCGGCGGCATAATCGATTCCGGCATAGATCAGGGCCAGTATCCCGGGGAAAAAAAAGACGAAATACAGCACAAACTCGACCGCCGCCTGAACCCGGGGGGGCCAGAGCCGATACACAAAGTCTCCGCGGACATGCGCGTTGCGCGAAAGCGCATAGCCCCCTCCCATCATAAACAAAGCCCCGTACATGATATAGCTGATGTCGAAGGCCCACGAAGTCGGCGCTCGCAGCACGTAGCGGACGAACACCTCGTAAGTAGTGGCAAAGGCCAAAATCAGTATGCACCAGGCAAAGGCCTTTCCCACCCACGCACTCAAGCGATCGATGAAAAAAAGAAACTGGTTCATTTTATCATCCTTTAATGGGATTTCAGCGACTAACCGATATTGACGGCGGCGCGATGCTCGCAAGCGCCGTGCCGCCGTCTAAAATAAACCAATTCGATCCGTTACACACCATCACCCTAGAACCCCAGTTCGTTGGGGAAGCTATGATCGTAGGCCAGTTTGTAGTCGGCAGAGTTGAGGAGATCGTAGTAAGCAACTCGTTTCGCAAAGGCCTTCTGCGATTCCGCGACCTTCTTGAAAAACGGATCCTTGTTCAGGTCTACCATGAGTACATCCCAGGCCTCGAGCTGCTTTTGCATGACCGGAGTCGGCGTCCGGTAGATCTTGACACCGGCATCTTTCTTCAGCCACTGCAGATCCTTGGAGTACTGATCCAGCCCCCTCCAGTAGTTGTTCGAGGACGCCGCCTCGGCTGCATATCTCAAGATCGCCTGGTGTTCTTTATTCAGGGCGTCGAACTTGGTCTTGTTGAAGATGATCTCGAAATACTCCGCCGCCTGGTGGTAGCTGCCCAGCATGTACACCTTGCTCACGTCCTGGGCGCCGAAGCTTCGGTCGGAGGTCGGGTTGTTGAATTCGAAGGCCTCGATCACGCCGCGCTCCAGGGCCGGGACGATCTCACCGCCGGGAAGCTGGGTCACCTTAACGCCCATCTGCTGCATCAGGTCAGCCGCCAAGCCCACGGTGCGGTACTTTAGGCCCACCAGATCATCAGCGCTCGTCACCGGTTTTTTGAACCATCCGAGAGGCTGGGTCGGCATCGGCATGCAGAAGAACCCGACGGTATTGATTCCCAATTTCGCGATGAGCTCGTCATACAGCTCCTGGCCGCCGCCATAATAGATCCAGGCCAGCCCCACGTGTGCGTTCTGGCCGAAGACAGGTCCCGAACCGAACAACGAGGCCACCTTGCTTTTGCCGTACCAGTAGACGGACACCTGGTGGCCGGCATCGAGCACGCCCTTGTCAACCGCGTCCTGCACGCGGAAGGCCTTGACCACAGCGCCCGAGAGCAGATACTGGATCTTCAGCCGGCCACCGGCCATCTCATTGACGCGCTTGACGTAGTCCGTGGCGTAGTCGTTGAAGATGTCCTTTGCGCCCCAAGCGCCTTGCATCTTCAAAACGGTCGTTTGGGCCCTGGAGACCATCGGGAAACCGATTGTGGCCGCACCGGCGGCTCCGGCCACTGCGGCCTTCTTGAGAAATTTACGCCGGCCGATCTTCACATTTTCTGGTTTCTTGACGGTTTTCTTAGCCTTTTCTTTCTTCATAACCGGTTCCTCCTCACTGAGTGTAATGGTTAATGAATCCGAAACAACAAACCATTCTCGGGCTCATGTTCCCACAAGCCATGGAATGTTGACCGGCCCTTGTTGTAACTCAAACGAACCGAATGCTCAGAATTGATTGGATCCGCATTTTTCTCAAATGGAACTGCAAGCATGTAAAACAACCACTGCGCAGTCGCTGTGTTGAGTCAACTCACGCTTATGCCACAAGTGGATTTCAAGACCATGCTTAAGTCTTTTTAGTGCCACTGGGTGAGAACCCCGGATCAAACGTGCTCTTCATCCTTCGTTCCTCGTTTAGCTTCAGGCCGCGGTGTTGAGCAAATCCGTCTAATAATGCCTTACGTACTTTTGGAAGGATCGGCACGTGCCTTGAATGAAGGGTTCCTTCAGGGCAATCGGTGAATTGAAAATCATGTTTGCCGCGAGAGGTCATGGTTTCGGACTCTCAGAAACACTATCATCGCCGAACAAAACGGCTTCAATGCTAGGAGTTTCAGTCCCCACGATAAAGATAAAAAGGTGAAGATTGGTGTAATTTGTTGAGATGATGTTTTGACTGTTCTGGTTAAGTGCTTCGATTCGCAAATACGGTGACGTATTTTAAATATAATAGATTAGCGCATTTGTTCACTCAGCACTAAGTCCTGAGTCAGTAAATTCGTCATCGAATTTACGAATCGATGGATTTAAGAATGGAGGAAATTGACACGGCATATTTAATTCCTCCACCAAATCTAATTACAGAACTATTTTTGATATATTGGTGAGATAAACCAATTTCAGCAGCAGGACATCAGATGGTCTGATTTTTTTATTGCGTTTCTTATTCATTGTCAATAAAAAAGAGCGGTTCAGCATATGGATGTTGAATTAATTAAGAGAATTATTGCGTATTAGGTTTGTTGACATTTTGGCTTAAGTTTTCCAACGAGGCGAAAGGATTGATACATGAGCACGGTTGCGATGGTCGCCATTGTTACGGGTGCCGGGTCCGGCATTGGCAAACGGACGGCACTGGCCTTTCTTGATAAGGGTTATTCGGTTGTCCTGGCCGGGCGTCGCAAAGGTCCGCTGGAAAAGGCTGCAGCCGAGTCCGGTTCGATCGATTCCCGGACGCTGGTGGTGCCAACGGATGTGATCGATCCGGAGGCTGTCGGCAACCTGTTTGCCAAGACAAGAGAAACTTTTGGCCGGATCGACGTCCTGTTCAACAATGCGGGGATCTTCGGACCATCCGGACTATTTGAAGACATTCCATACGCGGAGTGGAAAGCCGTTCAGGACACAAACGTGACCGGCGCATTTCTGTGTGCCCGCGAAGCGTTTCGAATGATGAAACGTCAGACGCCCATGGGGGGACGCATCATCAATAATGGTTCCATATCGGCGCATACGCCCCGGCCCAATTCGGCACCCTACACAACGAGCAAGCATGCCATTACCGGTCTCACAAAATCATTGTCTCTAGATGGACGCAAGTACGACATCGCCTGTTGCCAGATTGATATCGGTAACGCCGCTACCGATTTGATAAAATCCATTCTGGAAGACGGTGCAGGCGCGACCCAGGCAGACGGCTCTGTCGCTATGGAGCCGACCTTGGACCTGGATCATGTGGCACGCGCCATCGTGCATATAACGAGTCTGCCCCTGGAGGCCAACATTCAGTTTATGACCCTCATGGCGACCAAAATGCCTTTTATCGGCCGCGGATAATTTCAGAAATGTGACAGACTCGGGTTTTAAGACCGTGCTTTCGCACACCATAGGAAAGATGCATGATGCACGCTGGACAGGAAGTGGCGATAATGTCGGCCTCGGTTGCTATCAGGTTGGCGATTTTACGGTCCAACACCCGGCGATAAAGATCATATTGTGACAGGGCATAAGCGCCGGCCCCCCCGCAGCACCAGTCCGCCTCGGGCAGTTCCCTGTATTCGATTCCCGAAATTTTTTTCAGAATGTCGCGGGGCTCTTTCACGAGACCCTGCCCCCGGGAGGCGTGGCAGGGGTCATGATAGGTCACTCTGATGGCGGTATCAGCCGCAGGCGCCGGCAGCGCGACATTGTTCAGCGTTTCTGCCAGATCCCGGATTTTGGCGGAAAACATCTTGGCCGCTTCACGGCGACTGTCTTCTTCAGAAAACAGCACAGGATATTTTTTCAGAAACGATGCGCAGCTGGAACAATCGGTGACGATGACGTCATAGGGGCCGGATGCAAGCACTTGCATGTTTTTTTGCGCCAGTTTTTGCGCGATCTGCAGGTCCCCAAACGAATAGGCCGGCAAACCGCAGCAGCAGTTGTCGAGAACGTGAACCTGCCGAGCGATTTGTCGCAACAATTGCAGGGTGGCGGTTCCGGTTTGCTGCTGGATGATATCGACGCCGCATCCGATGAAGTAACCGATGATCAGCTCTTCACCGCTGCCCTGGTAAACACCGGGATGGTTACGGGCACGAAATGCTGTCACCGGCAGCTTTTCGACAATGTCTTCCGCATTGGCAAAATCACGTCCGAAGATGCGCAGCAATCCCAGGGCGCGCGCCAAGTTTGAGAGTCCGGCTTTTTTGCTCAGAGCCACAGCCCGCGCTGCCACGTGGAGACGATCGGGATACGGTAGCAAATGGTCAAACAGAAGGCGGTGGATCGATTTTCGGCCGACCTGGGTCAGATATTCGGACCGTGCCCGGATGAGAAGATCGGAGGTGGGAATGGCGGGGAAACAATTGGATGTGCAGGCCCCGCAAAGCAGACAGTCAAAGAGCGGGGCTTCGATGTCATCGGACCAGTCCAAACGTCCTTCGATTATAGCGCGCAGCAGCGCCAGGCGACCGCGCGCCACGCCTGATTCGTGCCCGGTGGCGCGAAAGATCGGGCAGGCCACCTGGCAAAACCCGCATTTGTTGCAATGGGCGATTTCGTCGTAATACGCGGCAATTTCCATTGGAATCCTTTATACCTTACCGGGCAGCCTGCCGGGAGCGAATATCCGATCCGGGTCGAGAGCGGTTTTCACCCGGTGCATGACCGGCCAATAGGACCGCTTCAGACCGAAGATGTCGTGGCGCTGTTTGAAATCAAGCGTTGCTTTTTCCAGAAGTACGTGGCCGCCGCAGCGATCCACCTGGCGAACCAATTGCGACCAGTCCGCATCACTGATTTGGTCCAATCCGCCCAGCACCCGGCCACATCCCAAATCAAGCATCACATTCGATTGCAAGAGATGACTGTCCGCGGATTTGATAAACTCAGCAACATTTGACAGTGGCAAATCCGCTCGCAGAATAAAGGTCTGCCGGTCAAGGTCATCCATGTGTCGGCTGAAGTTGCCGGCATAAACATCGTAATCTTGTTGATTGATATTTTGCAAACCTGCGGCTTCGCACTGTTCACCGCAATGGTTCGCTTGATCTCGAACCGTCGCGGCAAAGCCTTCGAAGCCAACGTGAAGCCGCCAATCCGCATGATCCCCCATTGGGTGCCCATTGCCATTACCGGAAGCCGTCGCAACGACAAAGGTCGGTATCAGATTCGAGGTAATGAGGGTGGTGGCCATGGTTGCACAAGCAGTCAAATCGCCGTCGGCCGACACCGCCAAACAGCTCTCGGGGATCATCGACACGCGCAAGGTGGCCCGGGTAATAAAACCGAGGGTGCCGGCCGATCCGGCGACCAGCCGCGTCATGTCGTAACCGGCCACATTTTTCACAACCCGGCCGCCAGTTGAAATGACGTGTCCCTTGCCGCTGATAAAGCGAAGCCCGAGCAACAAATCCCGGGGAGCACCATAAACCAGGCGCTCCGGCCCGCAGGCGGCCAGCGCAACCACACCGCCGATCGAATGTTTTTGCAGAGACATCGTCGGGCGTAGCGGCAACCACTGACCATTGGTGCGCAATTGATCCTGCAACGCCTGCAAGGTCATGCCGGCACCGACCGTCACAACCTGGTTGGGCGGATCGAATTCGATGACGTCGTCCAGGCCGTTGGCGTGCAAGGGTAATGTCCCTGGATCCGCCAGGTTGCCGAAGGTGGAAGATGTCCCGCAACCAAGGGGTGAAATCGGTTGCTTGGCGGAAATGGTTGACCGAATTTTTTCCAGGAGTTCCTGTTCGGCTGCATGCACCGCATACGCTTCGGGTGGCGGAACATCCGGACGCCCCCCTTGAAGGCCGTCGGTTTTGTCAGCCGTGCTCGCCTTGGGTATCACCTTGCCAGGATTGAGCCGATCGTCGGGATCAAACGCCCGCTTGAGCGATCGCTGCACCTCGAAATCTTCTTCGGAAAAGACCAGGCGCATGGCATCCATCTTTTCCATCCCGATACCATGCTCTCCGGAGATGGTCCCGCCGAAAGCAACACAGGCCTCCATGATTTCCCAACCGGCCTTTTTAACGCGTGTCAATTGATCGGCATCCCGGGAATCAAAGAAAATCAGGGGGTGCAGGTTGCCGTCGCCGGCGTGAAATACATTGCCGTGCGGAAAACGGTATTTTTTGGTGATCTCGGCCACAGTGGCCAGCGCCTGCGGCAGTTTGGTTCGCGGTACGGTACAATCGTTTACCAGGTAATTCGGGGCCAATCGGGCCACGGCCCCAAAGGCGCCGCGCCTGCCCTCCCAGAGCCGGTTTCGCTCGGCACTGTCCTTAGCTTCGCGGACGCTGCGACAGCCGTTGCGCATGCAAATGTCATTGATCTGCTGCGCCTGTTCCCTGAGGCCGGTTTGGGGACCTTCCACCTCAATGATCAAAACAGCAGCGGCATCCCGAGGATACCCACAGGCATAACTGTCCTCCACCGCCTTGATGATGGGTGCATCCATCATTTCCAGTGTAGTCGGCACCATACCGGCCGTGATGATGTCCGACACGGAGTGGGCGGCATCTGCGATATCATTGTAAATAGCGAGCATCGTGATGATGGATGCCGGAAATGGAAGAATACGGACGGTTAATTCGGTCACGATGCTCAGGGTGCCCTCGCTGCCGATGATCGCCCCGCGTAAATCATAGCCTGGCGGGTCGAGTGCCGCCCCCCCCGTTCGTATGATGTCCCCATCCGGCAGTATCATCTCCATGCCGAGGACGTGGTTGGTGGTAACGCCGTATTTCAGACAGCGAGGCCCCCCCGAATTTTCGCCGACGTTGCCCCCCAGCGTCGCCACTTTTTGACTGGCGGGGTCCGGGGCATAGAAAAAACCAAGAGGGGCGAGGGCGTTTTGAAGTTCGAGATTGGTCACGCCGGGCTGAACGACCGCATGGCGGCTCTGGGGGTATATACCAAGGATGAGATTGAACCGGGACAGGCAGATCACGAGACCACCGGATGGCAGCACTGTGCCGCCCGAAAGATTGGTTCCAAATCCGCGCGGCACGTACGATATACCGGCTCGATTGGCCGCACTTACGATCATCGATGCGTCACGGGTGTCGGCCGGGAAAACAACAACCCCCGGCTGTCCCCTGGCGAGTGAGGCGTCATAGGCATAGAGTTCGGTACCCGCTCGGCTAACCGATACCTGAGATTCACCGACAATGTTACGCAGTTCGCCAATAAAACTATCGGTTAGCATCACCCTCCTCCTTGATACCTATCGGTTATTTTCCACGTCATAGCGTGGGTTGGCTCATGCTGCCGTTCGCCCGAACCATCAGCACCGGAACCGGTGAAAAACGGAGAACCCTGTCGGCAATACTCCCCCGCATCCAGCGACTGATTCCGGAACGTCCGTGCGTTGCGATAATAATCAGATCGATATCACTCTTTTCAGTATAATCCGCAAGGCTTTCCGCTACTCCACCGACAAGCACCTCTGCCGTTAATTTCAGCCCTTCGCGCTTCAGTCGACGCGCGACACTGTTGAGGTAGTCTAATGCCGCTGAGCGTCTCTTTTCTTCAATCTTGCGAATGCTTTCAACCAATAATTCTCGGCTTGTAGCGTTAAGTGAAGCCGTATCATCGAACTTCGTCGGTGATGGTTCTACCACCCTCACAAGTACGATTGATTTCACCCGGCACTCGGCTATAAATCCCTCCACATGCGGGAGCACACACTCAGCCAGTTCCGAGCCATCCAAAGGGACCATTATATTGGTATACATTTTCCCCTCCTAGTTGTTGACGGTTTTCAATCGGCCAGACCGGCTGATATCCATTGGATGTTTCAGAGGGAGCAGGATTCGAGACAGGATCCCTTGGAAGAAACAGGTGCGCTAAAGGAAAAGATCGGCACAGTGACCCATTAACAGAGACTCGGCTCAACAAAACATCGAACATTATACTCATTGCATAAAGAAGATATATGGTAATGTCAACAGGCAGGTCGAGGATCATCATCGGGGCATCCATCAACAGGGTGTTGAAAAACGTCATGAGCGCAGGCAAGACAAGGCAAAACCCGACGAAAAAGCGGAGTTTATGTGTAATAAATGAGCATTTTGAGGAGGATTTTAACGCCGTATAGTCAAGCGCAATAGTTTTTCAACAGCCTGTTAGAGGGATTCCAATGATGCTCCTGTAACCCGGGACGGGATCACCCCCGGGCATCAAGAATACGGTCGTAGAGTCGAGCACCGTCAAATCGCGCTCGCTCCCCGAGGGCACGTTCAATGCGCAGCACCTCGTTCCACTTTACCATGCGTTCACTGCGGGCGAAGGCACCCACCTTGAGCTGGCCCGCATTTGAGGCAACGGCGAGGTGGCTGATAAACGCATCTTCGGTTTCACCTGAACGCGCGGAGACAACCGGCAGCCATCCGGCCCCCTGGGTTAGGCGGATCGCCTCGAGGGTTTCGGTCACGGTGCCGATCTGATTTAGCTTGATGAGCACGGCATTCGCCACACCTTTTTCAATCCCCTTTTTAATGCGGCGGATGTTGGTGGTGAACAGGTCGTCCCCGATGAGCTGCACTTTGCGGCCCAGCGCTCTGCAAACCATCGCCCAACCTTCCCAGTCGGTATCCGCCATGGCATCCTCTATGGAGATGATCGGATATTTTTGACACCAGGAAATCATCAGATCGGCAAATTCGGCCGAACTGAAGGTCTTGTCTTCAAGGTTGAAACGGTAGGTGTCGCTTTCTTCGTCATATAAATCGCTGGCTGCGATATCCAGAGAGATGGAGACATCCCTTCCCGGCCTATAGCCTGCGCGCTCGATAGCTTCCAAGAAGGTGGGGAACACGTCTTCATTTGTCTGGAACGCCGGCCAGTATCCGCCTTCGTCGGCAAGACCGTAATAAAGGTTGCGCTCCTTAAAAATGTCCCCGGCGGCATGGTACACGTTGAAGGTCATCTCCAGGGTTTCTGCATAATTTTTAGCCCCGTTTGCAATCAGGAGAAAATCCTGCACATCGATTCGCCAGTCGGCATGCGCGCCTCCGCCGATAATCTGGATTTCCGGCAGGGGCAGCAAATATCCCTGGCCTTTGCCCAGATAATCAAACAGGGATTTGCCCTGGGTGATCGCCGCCGCCTTGGCCGTAGCCATGGACACCCCGAGGATAGCATTGGCGCCCAGCCGGCTTTTGTTATCGGTCCCGTCCAGTTCGATCATGCAACGGTCGATTCCCTCCTGGTCACACACATCCTTGCCTATCAGTGCGGGCGCGATTTCAGTGTGGATGTTGCTCACCGCCTTGAGCACCGACTTGCCCCGAAACCGGGATTCCCCGTCGCGAAGCTCCAGGGCCTCATACTGCCCGGTCGAAGCGCCGGAAGGCACCAGACCGGAACCCTTGGTGCCATTTTTCAGAGTGACCTCTACTTCCACGGTGGGATTTCCGCGGGAGTCAAAAATCTGAAATGCGCCTATTGATTCAATTTCCATCAAGGTCGGTTCTTTCTAGTGTCTTGTCACACATAAATTGTCTTATCTATTGTCTGTCGCCCGTTGCTCGATATTTCAAGCCTGGGAACATAACAATGAACATCGGCAGTGTTGGTTTAGGTTTCAGATTTCAGGGCTTACCCGCCCGCCTAAAATAATGCCAAACGCCAAAATACAAATAAATTCCAAATTACAATATCCAAATCTTAAATAAGATCAAAAGCAAATGGTTTGGAATTTCGAATTTCCGTCATTGTGAATTGGTTGGTATTTGTTATTTGCGATTTGGAATTTTTCACCGAAACTAAAAAGTTTCTTTAACGATCAAACTGACCGCTCGCAGCCAGCGGCAGGGCTGAACGTTGAACCCTGAACCGGGAACCTTATGTGCATTCAATTGCATCGCTCAAGGCAGTCGAGACACTTCAAAAATGACACGACACTAGTGTATAAGCGGTTTCAAGATGTCAGATCAATTCCGACAGCTTCCTCTTCAAAGCCGCGCAATCCGCTCATACCACTCGGCACTGACCTCTGCCAGCGCGCCGGTATTCTTCATCAGGGCCTGTGCAGTAAACTGTCGCACCCATTCTTTGGACGCGGGATTGCTGATGTATTCCACCGGCGACTTGCCGTCGATACGGGCCAACAATATCATGAGGAGCAGCCGGCATGTTCGCTGTAAAAATTCTGTGCTGACACGATCATCCAGTTCGCGGGCGGCGAGGTATGACGCCACGGCCCTCCGGGCCATGGTCGCCAGCACAGATGACGCTGCCGGACGGTGCACCGCTTTCAAGTGCAGGTGGGTCAACAGAAAGGCTAAATCAAATGATGGGTCGCCATACCAGGCCACTTCACAGTCCAGCACCACCAGTCGGGATTCGGATATAAGAATGTTTTTGGGACTGTAGTCCCCGTGCACCAGGCATTCCCGGGTGGATTCGAGGCGGATGACCTCTGCTTCGAACATAGGGGTCAGGTCGGGATGTCGGCTGCCGGTAGCTACCAGATAGGGCTCTGACCGCAACTGATGAAAATTAGCGGTGGAATCAAAAGACTTCCGGGCTGTCTCATCACCCAGCGAGGTTTGGTGAATGACCCCCAGCGTGTTGCCCGCCTGCTCGGCATAATTCGGTTCATAGCGGCCATCGAGCATCAATTGTTTCCAGTTGGCAAATCCTTCTCCCAGGTATTCCATGGCAAAATAGCCATCGCCTTCAAATACCACCCTGGGAACGGCCTTCGGAAGGAACGCCCCGACGTATCTCAGAAATTCACGCTCAAATCGGTTTCTGGAGGTATCCGCAAACCAATCCTCCTGAACCTTCAGCTTTTCCAAAGCCCGTTTAACGACCCACTTCTTGACGCCGTCTTCCACCAAATAAATATCCGAGGACACCCCACCGGCTAACGGTGTCACCGTCGCATCCGCGTTGCTGAGACGGCCGTCACGCAGCAATTGATCTAATATTCTATTTTCAGGCAACATTCGGGCTAGCAGGCCTGGTCGTATACCGCTGCGGCCGCATCGAGCGCTCCCGGCCGCGCCGGATACCCTTCTGATTTGAGTACTGTTTCCAGGGCCGCCAGCAGGAGGAGCACGTTTTTGCGGCGGCAGGAATGTCCCATCAGACCGATTCGCCAGACCTTGCCGGCAAATTGTCCCAATCCGCCGCCGATCTCGATGCCGTATTGATTGAGAAGTACTTTGCGAACCGTAATATCTTCGACCCCCTCGGGTATCCGCACCGCGTTGAGCATGGGCAGCCGGATGGGCTCCGGAACGAGCATCGAAAGCCCCATAGCCTCAATACCGGCAACCAAGGCCCGGTGGTTCAGGCGGTGCCGCTCGAATCGTACATCCAGACCTTCTTCCGAAATCAGACGCAGTGCCTCGCGAAGGCTGTAGATCATATTAATGGGCGCAGTGTGATGATATTTCCTTTCGGTGCCCCAATAATCGCGAACCATGCTCAAGTCGAGGTACCAGCTTACAACTGGGGTTTTTCTCTGATCCATTGCCTTGACGGCTGCCTGGCTGAAGGAAACCGGCGAAAGGCCCGGAGGGCCGGAGATACATTTCTGAGTGCCGCTGTAGACCGCGTCGATGTTCATATCATCGATGGCAACCGGCATGCCCCCCA
>JBDNAO010000378.1:0-4133 GCA_039768375.1 Desulfobacterales bacterium
AACAGGGCCGAATCCTGCAACCTGTGAACGAAGGTCATCTTTTCACCTTGGGGAAGCAGGGTGTCGAGTTTCGCGGCCAGACCCTTTGTCGACCGATAGGGGTTGATATACGGCACAATCAGCAAGATGAACGATAAAAGACCGACAACGACCATGCCCGTTATGGCGGCAAAGGCGGATTTGTGGCGCCGGATGATGAAAAAGAAAAAAACAAGGCCGGTGAAGAACACCAGGGTTAAACCGAGTATGGTGATAGGTGCCGGGGGGATTCCATATCTAAGCGTCAGTTCATCAAGCGGATTTGAGAGCATATACACCATTGCGGACAAGGTCGTCACCAAAAGGAGACCAAGGGGATACAGGAGTCCCCTTCGAGCGCCTTCTTGCGTCGGCGCATCCCAAAGATCACGCCACAGTGCGGCCGTTAGCAGGGAAACCGCCGGAAAGAGGGGCAGGATGTATGTGGAAAGCTTCGAGCTGGCGGTGGAAAAGAAGAGAAAGACGGCGCCGAACCACAGCATCAGGAACAGCGTTCCGTCCTCTGTTTGGCCGAAACCCCGTCTCAGGGCGCGAAAAAGGGCTGCGGGCAAAAAGAGGGACCACGGAAAAAATCCGCCCATGAGTGTGGGAAAATAATAATAGAAGGGACGGGGATGGCGCGACTCTCCGGAAAAAAAGTAGGCCAGATTCTGTTGGATGAAAAAGTAGCCGGCGTAATCGTTATTTTTCAGCATGATCAGCACGTACCAGGGGGCGGCGACCGCTAAAAATATCAGAATGCCCCACCCGAGTTGCATGTCCCTGATGATGTTCAGGCGGCGTTTGATCACGAGAAAAAGGAAAATGATCAAGCCGGGAAGCAGAACCCCGATGGGTCCCTTGGCCAAAACGGCCAAACCGAGGGCGGCATAAAAAAGAAGCCATACCGATTTTCGACCGGATGTGTCGGTAAATCCACGGTAAAAAAAGGTCAGCGCGAGCGTGACGAAAAGGGTCAGGGCGATGTCGTGCACCACGACCCGGGAAAGGATGATAAATTCCACGCCGGTCGCCAGTATCACGCCACCCAGAAACCCAACCGTGGGACTGAACAGGCGCCTTCCGAGGAAATAGGTGACCAGCACGCTTCCGGTTCCGAGAACGGCCGCCGGCAGCCGGGCGGCAAATTCGGTGAAACCGAATACGAGCAATGATATCGCCACCAGCCAGTTGAAGAGGACCGGCTTGTCGTAGAAATTCTCGCCATTCAACTGGGGCGTTATCCAGTCGCCACTGAGGATCATATCCTTGGAGGTGGCCGCGTGCATGCCTTCGTCGACATCCCACAAGGGCCGGTTTCCCAGGAAAAGAAAAAACAGGACGAGACAGAGAAGGACCAAAATCGCAAGATAGACCATCTCCCGCTGCCGGTGGTTTCCAAGCACCGTATCCTGCGGGCGGACACTCTGATCGTTTGAACCGCCTGAGGGCGCACGGCGCGTCGTTGAGGAGATGAAATTTTTCATTCTTGCGTTGGTTTTATGGGGATGTATCTGAGGTTTTGGAGGCCATCAGCGTATCGATTGGGCCTATTTTTCATTGACTGGAAGCGTCCGATCCATCCGGCGCCGCTTCCAATTCATAGGCGATCAGGGTCGATTTGGCCGAGGTCAGAATGATCTCGCCCGCCTTGATGATCAGGGAGGCCAGCAGTTCGTCGCTGCCGTCGTTGTCAATATCGGCGATCTGAATGTCACTGATGAAGCGCGTCATCTTGCGCGTGCTCCAGTCGGTGTCCAAAGAGACCGCTTCCCAGGACAAGGCCTCGATTTTCCCTTCGGTGAATTCCCGCCGGTTCCACCGCATGTTCATGACTTCGCGGTTGTTGACGGCGATGACCTGGCTCTTGCCGGTGTCTTGCGGTCGGTTTCGGACCAGGATCCGCATGGGCAGGTAGATGGGGTTTTCCTGCTGTCCTTTGTCGTCTTTTTCGCCGGAATAGTATTGGACGCTGCCGCCGTACTTCTCGCTGCCCTTCCAAAGCCTGTCTCCGACCGGGGTGATGACCTCAATGTTGTTGCTGCTGTTGAAGGCCACGAGAGTTTCCGCACCATCGTTCAAAACGTTACCCAGTGCGACCCCCAGAACATTGATTCCCGGAGGTGTTTTGATTTCGCTTTGCGGCACGTAGGCGCTGCCGTCCCATTGCATTTCGAAAATGTCGCCTCCGTAAGGTTTCCACAGTCGGCTCTGCTGCCCGAGCAGAACTTCGCCGCGCACCGGGGTGTCGGTCACGCGAAAAAACCAGGGTTCATCCTTTGCGATGACCGCGTAGTCCGTGCCATCGTATTCTTCGACATAGGAGTGGACGGCATTCTTATAGCGATTCAAGGCTGTGACGAAGATTTCAGCCTGGCCGTTGCCGTTGATATCGGCGACATCGACGGCAATATTGTAGCGATCCGCGATCTTTTTGAGACGTTGAATCTTGACGAAGCTGTTGTTTTGAAATCGGTAAATGTAAATGTCATCAGGGCTGACGATGACGGTTTCCATCTGGCCGTCCCCATCCACGTCGCCGACCGCTACCCCGGTTATGTAATAGTTGTAGTTGGGGCTCTTCCAGAAACTGGCCGACTGCAGGAGCTGGTCTTTTCGCACGATGAAGGGAGACACCTGCGCGTCGCCGCCGACAATGGCACCGCCCTGCAACAGCTTTTCCGGATGGGCGCGGGAATCCGGTTGGGTTCCGGTCCGGGGCGCAGCCGGCACCGCAGCCGACGCGGCGGCTTGCGCCTGGCGGTCGAAGACCTTGGTGTTGATCTCGGAGGCAAACTGGTCGATTTCGGGAATGACGCCGCTCATGTCCGAACTCTGGCTGAAGACGGTCACCGGGGGCTGCGTGCCGGCCACATCGAGCATCTTGGCATCGATGCTGAGACTGTTGCCGAACATCGTCAGGCTGCCGTAAAGAACATAGTCGGCATTGAGCTTTCCGCCGATTTTGCGAGCGACGGCCTCATCTATCGGACCAGTTTTTGCCGGACCAGTTTCTTCCGAACCGGTCTCCTCTGCCACCGCTTTTTCAACCTCGGTCCGGCTGAGCACCTGCACCTTGCCGGGATCCGACAGGCGGCTGGACAGCATGTCGAAGATGCCGTTTCTCAAAAAGGAAAGGTCCTTTTCGGCATTCATCTTAAACGGCAGCACGGCAACCCGTTGCGGTTCGGCAGCCATCGCTGGCGCCGGCCAAGCGGCGATGCACAACAGAAGGACTCCAATGATAAGGATTCGGTGTATCAAGAGAGATTTTTTCAACAATGACCTCCCCTTTTAAATTTATAAACGTTCACAATTATTCAATTTTATGCTTTTGAAACCAATAATTCCCCCCTTTAAAAAAAGGGGGGTCAGGGGGGAATTTTTGTCATCTTTTGAAAATCCCCCTAAATCCCCCTTTTTCAAAGGGGGACTTTGAAGGCATCCTTAAGTTGATGGTTTTGTATCATGGTTACTTGCTGAGAAAGGTGATACAAAAAAAATTCATGCGCCGGCGTCTTTTTTGGCCATTAACGGGTCAGCGCAGAGATTCAGACGATCTCGAACGGCGCGGGCGATGACATCTACAACCGCATCCGTCTCTTTCAATACTGCATTACTTTTAAACCGCAATATTTGAAGGCCGACAGCTTTCATATAATCATCACGTTTGCGGTCCTTTTCAGCGTTTTCATTTGCCGAGTGCTGAGATCCATCCACCTCAATCACCAGTTTGGCTTTTGGTATAAAGAAATCCACAATATATTCGCCAAGTGGTTTTTGACGATAGACTTGCATGCCGAACATCTGTTTGGCGCGCAGCCGGGACCACAGGGCGTGCTCGCTGTCGGTCATGTTTTTACGTAAATGACGCGCCCTGTTTTTCAAATGTTGCTTGTATCGTAGCATGGGGCTCTTAAATCCCCCCAGCCCCCTTTTCCAAGGGGGGAGTCTCAGTGGTGAGCCTCCAATTTCAAAGGGGGAGACTCAGTGGTAAACCTCCTTTTTCAAAGGGAGAGACTCAATGGTAATGCCCGCTTTATGAGGAAAACCTCAGTGGTGCTCCTCTTTATAGCACATTGAATCTCTTAACGCTCGGCAATGACTTGCCTCCC
>JBDNAO010000379.1:0-5326 GCA_039768375.1 Desulfobacterales bacterium
ATCCTCAACCGATACGTCTTCTGCAGCTTTTTCCAGAGCCTTCTGACAATCAGCGGCCCGGCCTCGTCCTGATGCAACTGCGGATCTCCCGAAACCGACCGGCACGACGCCAAAAGTGCCGTGTTGCCATCCCAAAGCCCGAAATCATCGCGAATGTGCGTCATGAATACCGGGTACAGGGGCAGCAGGTCCTCTTTCGCCATGTTGCCAATTTTTGTGCGTTCCTTGAACGGCAGGTCGGCAATGAGTCGATTCACGGCATCATCGATATTTTGAGGCCGTTCAGAAGGATGCCGCATCCGCCGTATCTTGAGCAGTAAAACCGCATTGTTCAGGACCTCGAATACGGTATCGTAGAGGGCCGGATCCTCACTGGCTCTCGATCCGGCCACGTTCAAAACCGCAATATGGTTTTCCACGATCCAGTTGGCTATCGCATACAAAACATCGTCACCGCGAAGTACGTCGAGATCGATGTGAAGATGGGGTTTTCGATGCTTGACCGCGTATTCTCTGGTTAATTTTGATCCGCCTTTGAGCTCGCCGTGCGTAATGATCAGCGTTCCGGTGGAATCGGCCACATTCGCTTCAGTCCTGGCCGGATAACTCTCGGTTGGCATTTCCTTGAGCTGATAGTGCGCGGGCACCGGTCCGTCCTCGGCCTTTCGACTCTTTGGCACCCAACCGCCATGCGGAATATGCAGGTTGATGGCGACATCAAGAGCCGCGCGGTCGGCTCCGGTCTGTCCACCGGATATGATTTTCTTGATCATGGCGCTCTCTTTCCCTGCTACGCCCGTTTCACTTTTTCCAATCCAGACACTTAATGCGCTCAATCCGTCTATATATTTAAAGTTTGAGCCTTTTCGGGATTACCGATCTGAGCCCACCTGCGGAGGGGCGTCAATTGTCGTTCCGCATAGCCAAGTGATCATCTTCTCCAACAATTCGCTAACGGCAACCTCCACAATCCCTCAAGTCTGATGTACTTAAACCAATCCGAAGAATTTTGCAAAGCCGGCTGGGAAACATCATCGCGAGATCGATTCTACTGTGGTTATACACGAATCTATCGTGAACATCGACGAATGGAAACCCTTCGCTGCAGCTTGACTTCCCTGATGGCTTGAATTAGATATGGTACAGGAAATTATTCGCTCGGGGTGGCGAAAACGCCTGAGATCATACCCGTTGAACCTGATCTGGGTAATGCCAGCGAAGGGAACGATGTGATAGCTTTTTGGTGTGAGAAGTTACAGAGGCCGTTTCCGCTGGGATCGGCCTTTATTATTTTCCCGGAGTCACAATCAACAATCAAAAAAGGAATCCCCCATGAAGACCAGAGATGTCGCCCGCGCCGCCATCCTTGTGGCCGTCGCCGTGGCCCTGTCGCCGTTTTTCATTCCCGTGGGTATTACCAAATGTTTTCCCGCCCAGCATATGATCAACGTTATTGCGGCCGTCATGCTCGGACCGACATACGCCATCTGCATCGCATTTATCGCCGCGGTTCTGCGCAACCTATTGGGTCTCGGCACCCTGCTGGCTTTTCCGGGCGGTATGATAGGAGCCTTGCTGGCCGGTCTGGCATACCAGGCTTTTAAAAACATGTACCTGGCAGGACTGGGGGAGGTCATCGGGACCGGACTGATCGGTGCAATGGCCAGCGCCTGGCTGATAGGACCCGTTTTGATGGGAAAATCGATGGCCCTCGGCACCCTGATTGTCGCGTTCAGCGTCAGCACACTCGGGGGGACGGCTCTCGGGCTCATCGTTTTGAATATACTGCGCCGGGGGGGGATTTGGCAGCCTACGTCGAACTGAATCGGGTAAGCTACCGGTACCCCGGTGCCACCCGGACACTCAAAGAAATCGACTTGACCATCCCGGCAGGTGAGTCTACAGCCGTTTTCGGTGCCAGCGGATCGGGAAAATCGACCCTTGCATACCTTTTCAACGGTCTCATCCCACACTTTTTTGGTGGTCTGCTGGAAGGCACGGTCGTCGTCGCCGGAAACCCCACCAGGAATACGATGGTGAGCGAACTGTTTCCCCACGTCGGGCTGGTCCTCCAAAACACGGATGCCCAGCTGTTCAATGCGACGGTGGCAGATGACATCGCCTTCGGCTTGGAAAGCCTCGGATATCCCGCTATAGACATCCGAAAGCGCACCCACCGCATATCGGATGCGCTGGGGATTACCCATTTGCTCCACCGCTCGCCGGAAACGCTTTCCGGCGGCGAAAAGCGCTTGGCGGCCATCGCCACGGTGCTCTGCCTCGACCCGGCACTGCTCGTTTTAGACGAACCGTTTGCCGGTTTAGATCACAGGGGAACCCGGATCGTGAGTGACTTGTTGCGACAGATTCAGCGGCACGGGAAAAATCTGATTCTCATCGAGCACCGCACCAAACCATTTTTCACGGAGGCCGATCGCTGCATCATCATCGACCAGGGAGCCGTTAGCTTTGACGGAAAGCCGGCCGAGTCATCCGGCGTTCTTTTGGATTCGCACCTCATGCCTCGCTATCCCGAGCGGAGGATCCGCACGCGCTCCCGGTCCGACGAACCCGTTCTTGTCATCAAAGACCTTTCCTGCCGAATCGAAGGCCGGGATGTCCTCAGTGACATTTCGCTCAGCCTCACTCGCGGCGAGGCCGTGGCGATTGTTGGTGAAAACGGTGCGGGCAAGACCACTCTGATAAAACATTTCAACGGTCTGTACCAACCCACGACCGGCGAAGTTTCCTTCAAGGGAAGATGCATTCGAAGCCTCCATCCATCGGCAAGGGCGGTCGCCGTGGGCGTGTGCTTTCAAAATCCCAACGACCAGTTTTTCGAAGCCGATGTGCGCAAGGAAATTTTGGCCGGTCCGAAACGATTGGGAAAATACGACCGGAAGTGGTTTGAACAGATCTGTGACACGTTGTGCCTTCACCTGCTCCTCGACCGGTCCCCCTACCGGCTGAGCGAGGGAGAAAAACGGCGCGTGGCCCTGGCCTCGATTCTGGTAATGCGCCCCGAAGTCCTGGTACTGGATGAACCGACCGCCGGACAAGACGGACGCTTCAAGGAGATCCTGGTCCATATATGTGGATCCATTTCGGCGATGGGCACCGCCATGGTGGTGGTCACCCATGATCTCGATTTTGCCCGCGCTTCGGCAGACCGGTGGGTCGTCATGCATGCCGGCCGGATAGCAGGGGACGGCGCGCCAGAAGAAATGCGTGAAAAGCACCTTTCCATCCTCGATAATGCCACCGATAGACCGCCCCGGTCTGTCGCCGGTTGCGTATAAACCGATAGAATCCGGTTGGATCATGGCAAATCTCGACCCCAGAACAAGACTGGCTTTTCTGGCCGCAGCCGTCGGGGCGGTGCTGGTGACGCGTCGTCCGGAAACCCTTGCCGCCGAAAGCCTTTTGCTGCTTGGCGGCGTCGTCTTGTTGAAAGCCGATCGCCGCCTTGGCCATCTCCGGCATCTCTTCGGCCCCATGATCGCTCTGGTGTTTGTGACCGGTCTCGTTTTCTTCGACCTGCAAACGGCACTCACGTTGGCGGCACGGCTGTTCAACCTTTTGGCCGTTTCCTTTGTCTGCTTTCAGACCATCGATCCGGAAGAGATGGCCGGCGCTTTGCAAAAACTCGGTATCCCCTTCGGTCTCGTCTTCATTCTGTCCGCCGGTTTGCGCTACGTGCCGCTGATCGGACGCAAGATCCGTAATATATTAGACGCTCAGCAGGCCCGCGGAATCGATCTGAGGCCGAGAATCAAGAACATTTCCAATTTCGCGGCGCTTCTGACGCCCCTGGTGGTGCAGGCGTTCGTACTTTCCGACGAACTGGCTCTGGCCATGGAATCACGCGGTTTCGGGTGTAAGAACCGTTCTTCACGCAGGACCTATTCTCTCCGGCCGATCGACTGCATCCTAATGGGAGTGTCTTTAGGCGGGCTTTGCCTGCTTGCCTGGTGGGAAAGGGGCTAGGATCGTTTCCAGCTGCTGAAAGGCGGCCACCGGATCCGGGGCACGGTTGATTCCGGAAATGACGGCGCAATAGCGCACACCGGTATCGTAGACTTGCCGGATGTTCCGTTTCGAAATGCCGCCGATGGCCACCACGGGAACATTCACGGCCGCCACCACGGCGCTCAAACCTTCAAGGCCAATCACCTCGGCATCCGGTTTGGTCGATGTCGCCGCAACAGAACCGGCGCCGACGTAAGTGGCCCCCCTTTTTTGCGCAGCCAACGCCAGTTCGGGATGACGGGCCGATACACCCACAATCATCTCCGCCGGCACACGTCGGATTACGCGCTCGCCGTCTTCGTCCTGCTGGCCGACGTGAACCCCGTCGGCACCTATTTCCAGGGCAATGTCCACCCGGTCGTTGATGATCAACACGGCGTCCTCATGGCGTCGAGTTCGTCCGAGCATCTCCCTTGCCATCCGCCGGAAACTATCGTCATCCAAGGTTTTGTTGCGCAGCTGAATCACCCGGGCTCCTGCATCCAGCAGCGCTGCGCACAGATCAAGGGAATCGGCGAAACAATAGATTCGGCTGGCGCTGCGTAAAAATATCTCCTTTGGTGTTGATCTTGGCATCATCATGACGAATCAGCTGAAGTGGAGGATATCTTCGTGTCTTGAAAGCTAAGGGTCAAGGTTTCGTGCCTTCAGATGACTGGGCGAGTTCCCTGACACGGTGCGAAACTTCGGCCGTAAGTCGGTAGATGTGTTCGGTCTGGTCTGCCGTAAGCAGACCGGTGCCGCAAGCGGGCGTGATCATGCTTTGCCGCAGCACCGACGCCTTGTCCGGACCTTTCAGGAAAAGTTGGTCCCAAAGGCCGTTAAGCCGCCGCATAAGAGACGCGCCCGATTCACGGAACGGATCATCCAGCGTCGGCACGATCCCCCAGGCAACGACGCCGCCGCGCTCGAGGAAAGCTTTCAGCTGCGCGGCATACGGAATGAGCGAAGTGCCGAAGCGATAGGCGTCCAGGCTGAGAATCTGGACTTGAGATTCCATCAAAAGCGACCAGTCGACGGCCTCGCAGGAATGAAGCCCGGTGACCGCCCCCTCCGATCGGATCGCCGTGAAAATGAAATTCAGATCTTCCAGGATTGTCTCACGGCTAAGGGCAAGGTGGAGCCGTGATCCGCAGGCGCTGATGGCCGGGTCGTCTACGAAGATGATCGGCGTGCGGCCGAGACCGGACAGGGTCGCGGCCTGGCAGCGTGCATTCAGTGCCAGCGTCCGCACGATGATGTCGCGCAGGTCTCCCTGGTAGTAAGCCGGGCGGCCTTCTTCATCTTTTAATTCGAG
>JBDNAO010000380.1:0-2630 GCA_039768375.1 Desulfobacterales bacterium
AGATGTGGTGATGGAAAGCAACGTCTATAGAATATGCAAACAATTTCGTAGCCACGTCCCGTCGCGCCAGGGCGGGCTTGAACCGGGAACCTTATGTACGTTCAATTGCGTCGCTCAAGGCAGCCGAGACACTTCAAAGATGACACGACAATAGGTGTTTGTGCGTTGCAATTGGTGATGCCGTCCGAAACCGAACCCCCGAAAACTCCTTCGAAACCGTCCTACCGGTTCCAGGAAAAAAGCCACGCGCCAATCGCCAGGAAGGTAAGGGTCATCAAAGCCAGAACGGCCAGCTCAGGGCCCACGTCGATCAGACCGGCGCCATCGTTCATGATCTTTCTGACGGCCTTCAGCAGGTGTGTCAGGGGAAAAATATTTGCAAAGCCTTTGACCCAGTAAGGCGCCCCTTCTATCGAGAACCAGACCTCGGATAGAAACATCATGGGCCAGGCGATGAAGTTCAATAATCCGGTCGCAAATTCCTCGCTGGTTCCCCGCGATGCGATGACCAACCCCAGAGCGGTCAAGCTGAGGCTGCCGACGAAAAAAACGACCGCCAGATCCACATAAGAGCCTTCAACGTGAAATGAAAAGATCAAATCGCAACCGATCCAAACCACTGCAAGGGTGAACATCAACAGAAAGATCCGCGAGAGCATCTGGGCGCTCAGATATTCGAAGGCCGTCAGCGGTGTCGCCTTCAAGCGCTTCAGAACGCCGTTCTTGCGGTAGCGCACGACCACGTATCCCACCCCCCATAATGCGCTGAACATCATGTTCATGGTCAGAATGCCCGGAAAAAACCAGTCGACATAACGGATCTGCCGTCCGCTGATCTCATTCTTCCGGGCCGGCAGACTCAGATCCGGCGGCAGCAGGCTGCTGCGGAAGATCTTTTCCACGATGTAGCCCTTGGGGGATGTATTGTTAAGCCAGTACGGGTAGGGCGGCGGACCGGCCTTTATTAAAAAATCGATTCTATAGTGTTTGAGCTTGTCGAAGGCCTCGTCGGCGGTTTTGAAACCGACGAACTGGATGTATTGTGTCCGACGAAACTGTTCTGGAATGTCCAGGGATGCGGGTACCACGTTTTCGGTTTCAACGGGAAAGACGCCGACCTTGTATTCGGCATAGCGATCACCGCCGAAAATCAGGCCGAATCCGCCAATGATCAGGAACGGGAACAGGAAGTTCCAGCCGAAGGCGGCCCGGTCACGTAAAAATTCACGATTCCTGGCCAAAAACAGCGTCCAGAGTCTTTTGAACTGCATCGTTATTCTCTCAGCTGACGTCCGGTCAGTGTGAGGAAGACATCTTCGAGGTTTGGCGACCGCACCGCCATGTCCTTCAGGTTGACATTCTTGGCGACGAGTTCCGCCACAAAGCCGTTGAGGTCATCGGTCATCATCTCGATTCTGTCCTGAACAACCTGGAAGGGAATGGAAAGCGGCGGCAGCGACGGATTGAAACTCGTCATCGGCAGTTCTACGGTGACACCGCCGCAGTGGCGTTTGATCAGCTCCGCGGGAGACCCCCGGGCGATGATGCGGCCGTAATCCATGATGGCAATCTCGTCACACAGGGCCTGTGCTTCTTCCATGTTGTGGGTGGTCAGAACAATGGTTCGGCCGCCGGCCTTGATGTTCTGAACGATCTCCCAGAGATTACGGCGCGCCTGGGGATCGAGGCCGGTGGACGGTTCATCGAGGAAAACCAGTTCGGGTTTGTTCACCAGTGCCAGGGCCAGCATAAACCGCTGCCGTTGCCCGCCCGATATGCGGTCGTTGTATTGGTTCAGAAAGTCCTGCAGGTGACACATGACGATCAGTTCCTGCAGTTCGGCTTTTTTCGTATAAAGGTTTTGAAAAGTGGCCAGGGTTTCATGGACCGTCAGAAACGACAGCAGAGCGGTCTGCTGAAACAAAATCCCCACCTCTGCCCGAAACGTATCGGTCCGCGGCCGGCCCTTGTAGAGGATTTCGCCTTCCGTCGGTGCGATGATGTCCTCGATGACCTCTATGGTCGTCGTTTTGCCGGCGCCGTTCGGACCCAATAGGCCGAAACAGGTTCCCTGCGGAATGGCAAAGGAAACTCCTCTGACGGCCTCCGTACGACCGTACTTCTTGACCAGGTTTTTAACTTCGAGAAGAGCCATCGATTATCACTTGCAGACTGTTACCTCAGCTCAGGACGGTCTAAATTTTTGACATTATAAACATTCCAGCGTGGTTATCAATCGGAATTTGGCTTGACAACAGTGACCACCGGGGTTAATTTCCGCTCGTTTCGCCGGCCCCTGTCGGCAGGGGCGCTGGTCGCTGCGAACCGGCGAGGGCTGATTTTTACCGCGAAGATATTTTGCGTGCACTTGCAGTTATTTGGAGGTAGGATGCCGGTTATTCTGTCGATCGTGGGTAAATCCGGAAGCGGGAAAACGACGTTGATCGAAAAATTGGTTCCGGAGTTAAAGCGCCGGGGTATGCGGATCGGCACCATCAAGCATTCTGCCCACAACATCGAGATGGACAAACCGGGAAAGGACAGCTGGCGGCACAAGCAGGCCGGGGCCGCTACCGTTATGGTGGTGGCACCCCAAACCATCGCCATGGTCAAGAGCATGCCTTCACCGA
>JBDNAO010000381.1:0-4694 GCA_039768375.1 Desulfobacterales bacterium
ATCCGCCGGCGCATATCGGGATATGTGTTGGTGGATGTGACGCGGTAGACGGGCCAAAAAACAAGCAAGATGTGTAATTATTTCTTGCCGCGGCCCTTAATAGGAAAGCCGCCGAAGGTTTGCGGCACACGCGAGGGGGGAATTTCATGGGCAAGAAACCTGAAACCGAGAACATGGCCGTGTTTTGTGATTTCGAGAACGTCGCGCTGGGTGTGAGAGACGCCCGCAACGCCCAGTTTGACATTCTTAAAGTACTTGAAAAGTTGCTGCTCAAGGGCAGTATCGTCGTGAAAAAAGCCTATTGTGATTGGGAGCGCTACAAGGATTTCAAGGCCGCCATGCACGAGGCAGCCTTCGAACTCATCGAAATACCGCACGTGCGCCAGTCGGGGAAGAATTCCGCCGACATCCGCATGGTCGTCGATGCGCTGGACTTGTGTTACACCAAACTGCACGTCGACACATTCGTGATCGTGAGTGGTGATTCCGACTTTTCACCCTTGGTCAGCAAGTTGCGCGAAAACAACAAGATTGTGATCGGCGTCGGTGTGAAAAACTCCAGTTCGGATCTTCTCATTGCCAACTGTGATGAGTTTATTTACTATGACGACCTTGTGCGCGTTAAAAAGACTCGGAAGAAGACACCGCGTAAAGCGCCGCGACCGGGCGGCCGAACGGCTAAACCTGTGGCCAAGGAAGATAAAGAGAAGGAAGTGCGAACCCAAAAAGCGCTCGACCTCGTCATGGAAACGCTCGAAGCGTTGGCCGAAGAGCGCGGTTCGGAGGAAAAGATTTGGGGCTCGATGGTCAAGCAGACCCTCAAGCGTCGCCGCCCGGGCTTCAACGAATCCTACTATGGTTTTCGTTCCTTCAACCGCCTTCTCGAAGAAGCGGCCTCCCGCGGCCTCATGGACCTGGATTCCGACGAAAAGTCTGGCGGTTATATTATCCGGCGCTTCCATCAGGAAGAATAATCTGGCTCTTCATCGGGAAGTTTCCGTTTCAGATGCAATACCAGCCATCAGAAGACCGATTCGCTCGACTTTTTCGGCATCGTCGATGTCGAAGGTTTCCATGATGCGGCCGCCGAACAGCACGGTAATGCGGTCCGACAACGAGAGCGCTTCGTTCAGGTCACTGGTGACAAGCAGGATTCCGGCTTCGCTGCGCGCCTTTAAAAGGACCCGCCAGATCTCCTCGGTGGCGCCAACATCGAGACCCTGGGTCGGCTGTTCGGCGACGATCAAACGGGGCCTGCGGTAAAACTCACGCGCCAGGACTATTTTCTGAAGATTGCCGCCCGACAGCTGCCGCGCCAAGTTCGAGGGTGCCGGCGGCTGAACATCGAATTCCATCATCAATTCCCGGGTCTTGGCTTCGGCTTTGCGGCGCAGCAACCAGGGCCCCATGGAAAACCCCTGCCGCGTCGTCAACAAAAAATTTTCCACCAGGTCCAAGTCCAGGCAAGTGGCCAGGCCGCGGCGATCCTCCGGGATGTAGATGAGATTTCCGTCCCAACTGTGCCGGTCATAAAAGTGGTCCCAATTTCTACCCAGGATTTTAATTGTCCCGGAAGCGGGTCGCCTCAATCCGCAGATGGTTTCCACCAGGGGTTTTTGACCGTTTCCGGCCACGCCGACAACACCCAGGATCTCGCCCTGGCGCAACTGCAGGTGAATATCCATCAGACCGCTGCCGCTCAGGCGATCGACATACAAGACCGTCTGGCGCGGCTCGATCGGTTCTTTCTCAACCCGCAGCACAACTTCACGGCCGACCATTTTCAGCGCCAGATCGGACTTTGAGCTGACTTGTTCGATCGGCATTTCGTTCACCACGGCACCTTTACGCATGATAGTGATTTCGTCTGCCAAAGCCATGACTTCGTCGAGCTTGTGGCTGATAAAAACAATGGCTTTGCCCTGCCCCGCCATCTGGCGCAGTGCGTCAAAAAGCTGGTCGATTTCAGGAGGCGTCAGCACGGCGGTGGGTTCGTCGAAAATCAGGATGCGACTGCGGCGGTGGAGCAGTTTTAAAATCTCCACCCGCTGGCGTTCGCCCATCGACAGCGCGGAGACCCGTTCAGCAGGGTCGATCGCGAGACCGTAGCGTCGAGCCAGATCCGCCACTTGCTGAACCGCCTTTTGGGGTGCAAGCCAGATCCTTTCCGATTGGCCCAAAATCACGTTCTCAGCCACGGTCAGGGCATCGACCAACATGAAGTGCTGGTAAACCATTCCGATACCGGCCATGTGGGCGGCGTGGGGGGAGGATACGGGCGTCGCCACCCCTTCGACCAGGATGCGGCCGCCATCCGGCTGAAGGCGGCCGGCCAGAATACCCATCAAGGTGCTTTTACCGGCGCCGTTTTCGCCCAGCAGCGCCTTGATCCGTCCGGCGTGAATATCGAGGCTGATATCCCTGTTGGCCCGAACCGGCCCGAAAGATTTGCTGATGTGTTCCAGTCGAATGACCGGCGAATTATTTTTTTCAGCTGCCGTCATCACAAATTGTTTTTAACCGTGAAAGACGCTCTCGAACACAGGGATTGTCTTGTGGGGATGAAATCGCGATTTGTTTAGCACAAAGAACAGCTATAAGAGACATCCCTCGCCTATCGCAAAACCGGCGCGTGGTTGAAGCCGTCCTATGACGAGACCGGTAATAAACGGTCCTGGCTCTTTGGGCCACCAAGGCGTATGAAAGCGGTTGAACCAGTTGAGTCGATTAAGTCAGCTTTGTCAGTATAAGGATATTATCGATTTAACCGACGTCCCGCCATTTTGTCGATAGGATAGGAGCCGGCTGTTGTTTCGGTTGAAGCAGGTGCAGCTGTTTGAGGCAGTTAGCGGGCCTTGCCCCATCGCCTTCGCACAAATAAGATGAACGCTTCCGAGGTTTTCAACCGGCACCGGCCATTTTTTCGACATCGGGCCTGCGATGGGGTTAGACCCGCTTGACGCCGAGTTCTGCGCCGCATGAAACCGACGCAACAGCCGGCGGGGCAATGGACCATATGTCGCTGGAATCGACAAATAGGATTGAAAAAAGATCAACTTAGCGTTTTTTACCGATCGACCCGCTCCTTTAGTTCCTTTCCGCACTTAAAGAACGGCAGTTTTTTAGGCGCTACGGTGACGATCTCGCCTGTTTTTGGATTTCTGCCCTTGTAAGGTCGGTACTTTTTGACAAAAAATGAACACAGCCCCCGAATTTCAACCCTCTCGCCGGATGCGAGGGTATCTGAAATTTTCCCGAAAAATAAATCAACAATAGTGGCCGCCTCATTCTTCGAGATTCGGCCCTCATCTTTCAGCTGATCAATAAGATCGATTTTATTCACGACGCCTCCCTATAATTTCGGTTCTTTTTATAAATTGTTTCAAATGGTATTGATTTTATTAATAATACGTTATTTCAATATAAAAATCAAGAACTTCTTATCGTTCTAAGTGACATCAAAGAATGGAGTTTACTTTTCATCCGGCTTGCAACAGCTCCTTCAGTTTCCCCGAGAGTTCTTCGGCAGAAACCGGCTTTTGAACAAAACCGTGAGCGCCGGCATCCAGGATTTCCTGTGCCGGACCTTCAATCGAATAACCGCTGAATACCAGGACCTTCAAGTCCGGGCGGAATTCTTTGAGCAAGGGATAGACTTTATTCCCGTTCATATCCGGCAGGAAAACATCCAGAATGGCCAAGTCTATCTCCCCCTCATATGCTTTGACCAAGCGTATGGCGTCTTTCCCAGTTTTGGCCTCAAGAACTTTGTATCCCAGGCGTTCCAACAATTTCCGGAGTGTCTCGATAACCGCCAACTCATCTTCAATCAGCAGAATGGTGCCAGTTCCTTGGAGCGGTTCACGGTGCAATCTTTGCGCCTTTTTCTTCTCAACTCCGCGAACGGCCGGCAGGTAAATACGCACGCTGGTTCCGCGGTCTAGTTGTGATTCAATAGATATCCAGCCGCCATGGTTCTTCACAATACCGTAAGTCGCAGCTAAACCGAGTCCGCGGCCGAGAAACTTGGTCGTGAAAAACGGCTCGAATACCCGTTTTTTGGTTTCCTCATCCATTCCCCTCCCGTTATCCTCAACTGTCAAGCTGACATAAGGTCCGGGCAACAATCCCGGGAAAGCTTTCGCGTCTTCCTTTGTTATCAATTCATTTCTGCAGGTGATTTTAATGTGGCCTTCACTTTCGATGGCCTCTGTTGAGTTGGACAAAAGGATCGACAAGACCATCACCAACTGGGTCAGATCCCCCCTGGTTTTTGAGATATCATCAGGCAGGTTGGTCTCTACAGAAATGGACGGGTCAAAGGTGTGTTGGAGTAAGGGCAAAGTGTTGCGCACGAGAACACCCAGTGAAATATCCTTGACCTCATATTTTCCTCCTCGGGCGTATGCAAGCAGCTGGCGCGTCAGTTTCGTCATTCGAGCAGTCGATTTCTTTATCGAGTCAAAATATTCCGACGTCATTTCATCATTTGGCACTTGCATCTCAAGCAGGTCAGTGGTGGCCACAATCACAAACAGGGCGTTATTGAACTGGTGGGCAATACCGCCGGCCAGCTTGGCTATTGATTCCATCTTTTGAGCTTGCCACAGTCGCCATTCGAGTTTCTTCTGTTCGGTGATATCACTGACCACAATTCTGATTTGCTTGGGAGTGCTAACGTTCTCTCTGATAAG
>JBDNAO010000382.1:0-3611 GCA_039768375.1 Desulfobacterales bacterium
CCCCAAACCGATGTAGTTCAAAATAAAAAGGCCGATGCTCAGAAAGAAGGGACGGATTTCTTTTTGAGTGTGAATACCGTGCCATAAGAGTATGACCAACACGATCGACAGGAGCGGCATCGGCAGAAGATAGAAGAAATTCGGCAAGCTGAACCACAAGGTTTTAACGGTTTCGTTCAAAAACGGCATACTGAGGCTCACCAATCCCATGAACAACGCCACGAAAACGGTGATATAACCGGCGCATTTGCGTGCCCAGAGCTGTGTTTCACCGTCGGTTTTCATGATCAGCCAGGTGGCTCCCATGAGGACGTAGCCGCACACCAGTGCCAGGCCTGTCATGGTGCTGAAGGCGGTCAACCAATCAAAGGCGCCGCCTGCATAGCTGCGGCCGTCCACTGGGATTCCCTGCACGAAGGCCCCCAGATACATGCCCTGCGTAAATGCCGCTGCCAGTGAACCGAAGTGAAAGGCATAGTCCCAGAGGATTCTCGATTTTCCGGTCGCCTTGAATCGAAACTCGAACGCCACCCCGCGAAACACCAGACCCAGCAGCATGACGATAACAGGGATATACAGCGCCGGCATTAGGACGGCATAAGCCAAAGGAAAAGCGGCAAACAGCCCGCCGCCGCCGAGTACAAGCCAGGTCTCGTTGCCGTCCCAAAAGGGTGCAATCGACTTCATCATCCGATCACGGCACGTGTCGGATGGGGCAAACGGAAACAGGATACCAACCCCCAGATCGAACCCATCCAAAACGACATACAGAAAAATGGCCGTCGAGATCAGTCCAAACCATATGAGCGGCAAATCGATGTACGCGCTGAAATCAAACACTTTTCCCTCCTTGACCAGCGGCCAAGTCGCTGAACAGCGGCGGCTTGTCCTGTCCGTGCGCACCGTATTCTTCTTCCTGGGTGCCGGGACCTTTTTGAATCAGGCGCAGGATGTAGTAGCTACCCGCACCGAAAACGAAGGTATAGACGATGATGAAGGCCAACAGGGATAGCGCAACCTGAGGACCGATAACCGGAGACACGGAATCGGCCGTTCGAATGACACCATAGACCACATATGGCTGTCGTCCGATCTCGGTGACAAACCAGCCGGCAAGAACGGCAACGAATCCCGACGGCGTGAGCGCCATGCACCAGTATTGAAACCAGCGGGTGTCAAAGAGTTTTTTGCGCCAGAAGAGTACCGCCGCAATGATGCCCGTAAGCGCCATCAGGATGCCGATGCCCACCATGACTCTAAAAGACCAAAAGACCCAGGCAACCGGCGGGCGTTCGTCTTTCGGCCACTCCTTGAGACCTTTGACCTCACCGTCGAGGTCGTGAGTGAGGATCAAACTCGACAGCTTGGGAATTTCGAGGGCATATTTGGTGCGCTCTTCCTCCTGGTCCGGCCAGCCGAACAGTTTCAGGGCGGCGCCCGTTTCGGTCTCCCAGAGACCCTCCATGGCCGCTACCTTGGCCGGCTGATATTCCAGGGTGTTTAGCCCGTGTAAATCGCCGATGATGGGTTGCAGCGGTGCAATGAAAACGGCCATCAGCATGGCCATCCCGAACATAATCCGGGCGTGCTTCACATGGCGTTTGCGCCACAAATAATAAGCGCCGATACCGCCTACAACAAACGCAGTAGTCAAATAGGCCGCGATGGTCATGTGCGCAAATCGATAGGGGAATGAGGGATTGAAAACGATCTGAATCCAGTCCGTTGGATACAGTAAGCCGTTCTCGCCGACACGAACACCTTGCGGGGTTTGCATCAAGCTGTTGGCCGACAGTATCCAGAAAGCGGACAGCAGGGTGCCGAATGCGACGATGATGGTTGCGGCGAAATGCATTTTGGGGCTGACCCGATTCCAGCCGAACAGCATGATGCCGAGAAAAGAGGCCTCGAGGAAAAAAGCCGTCAACACCTCAAAGCCGAGAAGCGGGCCGATGACATTGCCGACCCTGTCCGCAAAGACTGACCAATTGGTGCCGAATTGATACGACATGACCACACCGGAAACGACACCCATGCCGAAGGTTACCGCAAATATCTTGACCCACATACGGTAAATGTCTTCGTAAATCCGGTTGCCGGTCTTCAACAATCGCCACTCGACGACCACCAGCCAACTGGCCAGGCCGATCGTGAAAGCGGGAAAGATGATGTGAAAAGATATCGTAAAGGCGAACTGGATACGCGCCAATAAAACCGGATCGAGATGTTCAATCATTAGAAATCCTTATGATGTTAGGTCAGTTGAGTCGGTTAGATCAGTTATGTCAGTTAAAGGATTTTGGCGATTATAATTTAAGGTCGCGAAGGATTCCGGGTCCCGAGTTCCAGGTTCCGGGTTCTGAGTTTCAAGTTTCAATTTTCGTACAAAGTCCAGTACTTTCTTTAAGCAATCCCATGCGTTGTTTTGTGCGCAGCATTGCCGTTTACTTCTTGCCGAGTAAATAATGAGAAACGATCCACTCCCGACCGTCGCGATACCCCCAGAGCTCGGCGCAGGCCATGAAGAAAATTCTCCAGCGTTGAAACCAGCGCGTCGCGTCTTCAGGCCCATAAGTCTGCTGCATGATCGGCATAATCTCGTTTTTGTTGTTGTCCATGTTCGTCAGCCAGGCCTCGGCCGTTTGGCTGTAATGCCGGCCGTTGACCCGCCAATGCCGTTCGACTTTCAGGTTGTCCTGAAGGCGAAAAAGCAAATCGTCAGAGGGCATGATGCCGCCGGTGAAAAAATAACGGCCCATCCAGTCGCCGTTACCGCCGGTTTCATAGGCGTATGCGAATTTCCGGTGCGTGAAGATGTGGATGAACAATTTGCCCTCGGGTGCCAGCCATGTGTCGATTCGTTCGAGCAGGCGCGGCCAGTTGCGCATGTGCTCGAACATTTCTACCGACACCACGCGATCAAAAATCTGGTCCGTACTGAAATCGTTCATGTCGGCGGTGATCACTTGGATATTGGTCAGGTTCCGTTCAGCCGCCTTGGCGGTGATAAATTTCCGTTGCGACGCAGAGTTCGACACGGCGACAATCCGGCTTTGCGGATAGCGCTGCGCCATCCAAAGTGACAGAGACCCCCAACCGCAGCCGAGTTCCAGTATGGTCATGCCGTCGGAGATTTCGGCCCGTTCGCAGGACAACGCCAACATGGCCTCTTCGGCCTGATCGAGATTCCTGACATTCTCCGGCCAGTAGCACCCGCTGTACTTCAGGTGCCTGCCGAGCACGGCTTCAAAAAAGCCGGCGGGAACCTCGTAGTGCTGCGCGTTGGCTTCACTCGTGTGCACGGCAATCGGGCTTGCATACATGTGAGCGATAAAGCGGTCTATAGCCTCACGCTGTTTTTGCGGGTCGTTTTGCTCCTCCTGAGACAGGCGCTGCTTGTCGAGAAAACGGATGCCCAGCCGAATCAAGCGGTCCGGAAGAAGACCCCTGTCTGCCATATCGATCAACATTTTCACCTTCCCTCCTTTTTGGGGACCCATGGGAAAAACGCGTTCGTGCGCTTTACGTACTCTACATACCCCGGACGGGTGCTGGTAATTGTCTTTTCCGTCAAGGGAATCCCTGTCATTTTGAGTAACACAACGGTGACG
>JBDNAO010000383.1:0-3835 GCA_039768375.1 Desulfobacterales bacterium
ATTTATTTGTTGCTTGTTATTTATGATTTGGAATTTTTACAGTAGCGTAAAAGTGTTTCTGACACGATCAGACTGGGCGGCCAGAGGCGTCGCTGAACACTGATTTGGCAGCGGCCGAAGGCCTGCATTGGGCCAAAAGAACTCATTATGATCCGGTCCATGAGCTTATACATCATCGCCGTGCTGGTAGCCAATTACACGGCCACCTGGTTTATCCCGCTGCCGGTCTTCGGGCTGGTGTCGGTGGGCACACTGGTTTTCGGCGTTACCTTCACCCAGCGCGACCGTGTCCACCGCTTCGGCCGCAGGCGCGTGTACCTGATGATATTCATCGCCGCCGTGGGAATGGTGTTCGAATCCCTGTTTCTGGGTGTCGATTGGCGCATCATCGCGGCTTCTTTCATCGCCATCGTTCTGAGCGAAACCGTCGATACGGAAGTGTATCAAAAACTTCTGCAGCGGCCCTGGATGCAGCGGGTGATCGGTTCCAACCTTGTCAGCATTCCACTGGACAGCATTTTGTTCAACCTGATCGCATTCGCCGGCGTCTTCAAACCCGGGATGCTGACGGCGATTATTTTCGGTGAAATCGTCGCCAAATTCGCCACCGGTGCGCTGGCCGCCCTTTGGCGGACTCAGGACGACAAGGCTCCTTCGGTGCGTGCTGCCGTATCATGAAACGTCGTGTCAAGACGATAAACAAATAAAGATGGAGGTTTGATCGTGCGCAAACTCAGCATCGTTATCTTGTCTCTGGTATTGGGCTGCTCCTTGGCCTTTGCCGCACCGAAAGAATTGAAGGTCGGCTTCGTCTATGTCTCGCCCATCGGTGATGCCGGCTGGTCCTATGCCCATGACCAGGGCCGGCAGGCGGTCGCCGCCTTGCCGGGCGTAACGACATCCTATGTCGAATCGGTGGCTGAAGGACCGGATTCGGAGCGCGTCATCCTCAACATGGCCAGAAAGGGCTTCAATGTCATTTTCGCCACCTCTTTCGGCTACATGGATTCCATGCTCAAGGTCGCCAAACAGTTCCCGGACGTTGTCTTCGAGCACTGTTCCGGTTTCAAGCTGGCCAAGAACATGGGCAATTATTTCGGGCGGATGTACCAGGCGCGCTACCTATCCGGCATGGTGGCCGGTTATATGACCAAATCCAACATTCTGGGGTATGTGGCGGCCTTTCCGATCCCGGAAGTGATTCGCGGCATCAACGCCTTTGCGCTCGGTGCGCAGGCCGTGAACCCCAAAGTCGAGGTGAGAGTGGTCTGGACCAAGACCTGGTACGACCCGGCCACCGAAAAGGAAGCCGCCAAGAGCCTGCTCGATGTGGGTGCCGACGTCATCGCCCAACACCAGGATTCTCCGGGGCCCCAGGAAGCCGCCCAGGAGAAGGGTGTTTATTCCATCGGATACAATTCCGATATGTCGAAGTTTGCCCCCAAGGCCCAGTTGACCGCTCCGATCTGGAACTGGGGTCCGTTCTACGTTCAGACGGTCGAGCAGGTCCGCAGCGGCACCTGGAAGAGCGAATCGATCTGGTGGGGAATGAAAGAGGGGATTGTGGATCTGGCGCCTTTCGGGCCCATGGTTCCGGAGGAAGTGCGGCAGAAGGTGCAGGCCGAAAAGGCGGCTATCATTGCCGGAACGGCCGAACTCTTTGCCGGACCGGTTACCGATCAAGCCGGCAAAGTCCAGGTTCCGGCGGGCCGCATCGCGACGGACGAAGAACTGCTGAACATGAAATATTTTGTCAAGGGTGTGATCGGGACCTTGGAGTAAAAATGATCGGGTTGCGCGTGCATAAAAGACGGGAGCCTCTCGGTTGGGGCTCCTTTCTTGTTTTTCTGGCCGCGATTGTCCTCTCGCTCGCCATTTGCAGTCTGCTGCTGGCGATTCAGGGCAAACCGGCATTGAGTGCGTTGAGCCTGCTCATCAGAAGCGCCTTTTTTTCGGCCTGGGCCGTCGAGGACTGTCTGGTCAAATCAGTGCCGATTTTTCTGTGTTCGCTGGGTGTGGCGATTGCCTTTCGCCTTCAGGTTTGGAATATCGGTGCCGAGGGTCAGTTTGCCCTGGGTGCGATGGGTGCCACGTGGATGGCACTGACATATCCGGAACTGCCCTGGTATGCTCTTTTACCGGTCATGCTGGCCATGGCTTCCATTGCCGGCGGCCTCTGGGGCCTTGTGCCGGCGCTTCTCAAGATCCGCTTGCGGGTCAACGAGATCATCGTCACGCTGATGCTCAATTACATCGCGATCCTCTTTCTGGACTATCTCGTGTATGGCCGGTGGAAGGACCCGGCCAGCTTCGGATTTCCCATGACCCCCGAGTTTTCGGCCGGTGGGGTGGTCGGCACCATTGGCGGTTCCCGCCTCAACTGGGGGATTGCCGTCTGCATCGCGGCCGGACTGGCCATGTGGATCTTCCTGCGCTTTACCCGGCTGGGGTTCGAGCTCAAGGCCGGCGGTGAAAATCCCCGTGCCGCCCGTTATGCGCGGCTCTCCTACGATCGTTTGGTGATCCTGGTGATGGTGTTGAGCGGAATGCTAGCCGGTTGGGCCGGTTTTCTCGAAGCCTCGGCCAACTTGAACCGTCTGCAGTCGAGCATCATGGCCGGCTACGGCTACACGGCCATTGTCGTGGCCTGGCTGGCCCGACTCAATCCCCTGATGATCGCAGTGGCCGCTTTTTTGCTGGCCGGTCTGCGGGTCGGTCTCGAAGCCTTACAGCTCGACCTGCAGGTACCGGCCGCGTTCGGGGAAATCATGGAAGGTCTTATTCTTTTGACCGTTCTGGCCGGCGGTTTTTTCACGCGTTACCGGCTTGCGCTGCGGAGAAACACATGAACCCGGACATGCTGGTGCCGCTGCTGGCCGCAGCCGTTCAATCAGGAACACCGATTCTGTTCGCCACACTGGGAGAAATTCTCACCGAGCGGTCCGGGATCCTGAATCTCGGGGTGGAGGGGATCATGCTGGTGGGCGCCCTGGCCGCCTTTTTGGTCGCCAAGCTAACAGGTTCCCCCGTTTTGGGATTCCTGGCTGGAGGACTCTTCGGTGCTGCGCTGGCCGGAGTGCATGGCCTGGTGTGCCTGACGTTTCTCGGCAACCAGGTGGTCTCCGGTCTGGCGCTGACGATTCTCGGGACCGGGTTGGCCAATTATCTGGGAACCCCCTACGTCGGGCAGGAAGCACCGGGTTTCAAGGCCTTTGCGCTGCCCCTTCTTTCAAAGGTTCCTTTGCTGGGACCAATTCTGTTCAACCAGGACCCACTGGTATACACATCTTACCTGATACCGCCACTGCTGTGGGTTTTTTTACACTACACCCGCTGGGGTCTCGGATTGAGGGCGGTCGGTGAATATCCCGACGCGGCGCTGGCAGCGGGGCTGCGGGTCAGGGGTTATCGCTGGGTCGGGGTATTGGCCGGCGGGTGGCTGATGGGTTTCGGCGGGGCTTACCTATCCCTGGCCTACACGCACCTGTGGACCAACGGTCTTTCAGCCGGGCGCGGCTGGATTGCGGTCGCGCTGGTGATATTCGCCTTCTGGCGGCCCTGGCGGGCATTGGTCGGGGCGTATCTTTTCGGCGGCGTCATGGCGTTTCAATTCCGCCTGCAGGCCAGCGGAACCAATCTGCCCTCGTCCCTTTTGCTGATGCTGCCCTATGCCCTCACCATCGGGGTCCTGGTTTTTTCGTCCTGGAAGGGCGGGGGAGACGAGGCGCCGGCGGCGTTGGGGATTAACATCGAACCTTCGGAGTAAAACATTTTCGCCCACAGGGTGAAAATGATTTACATGTCGCTGGGAGAGCAACGATGACTGATAAAAATA
>JBDNAO010000384.1:0-5026 GCA_039768375.1 Desulfobacterales bacterium
ACTTATGCTCCTTCTCGGAACAAAAGAACTGAAATACCGCTGGAGGGTGACTTCCGGCGGAGAGATACTTGCGGTCAACGGCAAGGCCGTTTCGCTCACAAAATAAACGACTATCCTCCGGCGCCGTTAAAAAAATGTGACGGTTGGGTTTTCAATAGGACGGCTTGACAGAGTAAAAAGGTCAATCACCCGGGAGACCTCTTTGATGAACAGATCCCACCTTCATTTTGGTTCTTGACAACACCGGATTTTTCGTCTCTAAACAGCCAATGCCTGATTGGATTGCGATCATCATCCTCGGAATCATCGAGGGAATCACCGAGTTTCTGCCCATCTCCTCCACCGCACACCTGCTTATCGCAGAGCACTGGCTGCCGCGACAAAGCGACCTGTTCAATATCGTCATCCAGAGCGGCGCCGTGATTGCCGTGCTGCCGCTGTTTCCCGATCGAATGCGCCAGTTCATCTTTGGCTGGCGCGATAAAGCCACGCAGGACTATGCCCTTAAAATTCTGCTCGCTTTCGTCATCACCGGAATCGGCGGCCTGCTGCTGGACAAAGCCGGTTTCGAACTGCCGGAGGAGTTGGGGCCGATTGCGTGGGCGCTTCTATTAGGCGGGATCGGTTTTTTGCTTATCGAGCTGTGGCTCCGCCGGCGTGATCTGCACGGGTCTGTGACATGGAGTGTCGCAGCGGTCGTCGGGGCGGGCCAACTGATTGCAGCGGTGTTTCCCGGCACATCGCGTTCGGGTGCGACCATCCTGCTGATGCTGATGTTCGGATTGAGCCGACCGGCCGCCATCGAGTTTTCATTTCTGGTCGGAATTCCCACTATGCTCGCCGCCGGCGGGCTCAAGATTTTCCGGGCACTCCACCACCCGCCGGCCGCTGCGGTTCCCGAGAACTGGGGCATGGTCCTGCTCGGGTGCATAGTTTCCGCAGTGGTTTCCTTCATCGCCGTAAAGTGGCTGCTGCACTATATCCAGACGCACACCTTTTCCATCTTCGGCTGGTACCGCATCGTCCTTGCAACGATGATCTTTTTCTTTTTTTACCGGCTGTGAACTGGAAAAAACGCCCTATTTGATAATCTGCTTGATCCGACCCACCTGCCCGTCGTCCAGCCGCACCTTGATGCCATGGGGGTGAAAGGCCGACTTCGTCAGGACGTCTTTGACCACGCCGCGGGTCAGTTTCCCGGAGCGCTGGTCTTTTTTCAGCACGATGTAAACCTCGATACCGGCTCTGATGTCGCCGCGATTCGTTCCTTCCATCCGCACCTCACTTTCCCGCACGGAATTCTGTTATTTCTTTGAGCGCTCTTAAGTTTGGCATTCGCTGTTGTCCCTTGTAGCGCTTTTTCTTGCCGGTCACCTTGCGAACCTGGACTGTTCTGCCGTCGAGGGTCGCGTTATTGACGGAATTCCAGACGCGACGGGCCGCGCTCTCTTCGACTTCGAAATACGAAAAATCCCGTTCCAGATCGATGGCTCCGATCATATTCGACCGGATGCCGGATTTATTACAGATCAGGCGAACAATCGCCCCGGCATTGATCCTATCCAGCCGGCCGACGTTGATCAGAAATCGTTGGGTCTTTTTCGCCATCCGGCGATCTGGTTTTTTCGCCGGCGAAGCGGCGGGTGCAGCCGCCGAGGCAACTTTAACATTGATGTCGTCGGCATTGCGGTAGTTCCTGAGCATGCGATTGAATTCTACCGCAACCAGCCGTCTGATCAACTCTTCACGGTCGAAACCCTCCAGCGCTTCGTGGATGGCCGGCATAAAGTTGCCGATCTCGTTCTGATCGACTTTGGCCTGCACGATTTTATCCACCAAGACCGCCAGCTGTTTCTCGCAAATCGAGTGGCCGGCAGGTAATTTACCAAACCCGAACCGGACGTGGCATTTTTTTTCCAACTCCCGAATCCGGCCCTTTTCACCTGTGTTGATCAGGACGATGGATGTGCCGGATTTTCCGGCCCGGGCGGTCCGGCCGCTGCGATGGGTATAGATCCGGGCTTCAACAGGTAGAGTGTAATGGATTACGTGGGTAATGCCTTCCACATCCAGCCCCCTTGCGGCCACGTCGGTCGCCACCAGAATCCGCAGGCCTGCCTGCCTGAATTTTTGCATGACGAAATCCCTCTGCGCCTGAGACAAATCACCGTGGAGGGCATCGGCCTGATAGCCGTCCCGCACGAGCGCCTCGGTCACGCTGCGGGTCTCTTTACGGGTCCGGCAAAACACCAGACCGCGAATTTCGGGTGTGAAATCGATGATCCGTTTCAAACCCTGATAACGGTCTTTTTCACGCAGAACACAGCAGGTGTGAACGATGTTTTCAGGGCTGCCGTTCCGGCTGCCGACAGAAATTTGAACCGGATCGACCAGGTAGTGTCGCGCAATAGCGGCAACTCCGGTCGGCATTGTTGCCGAAAACAGCCAGATCCGCCTGCGGGTCGACATTTGGGCCAATATGCGATCGATATCTTCCTTAAAACCCATGTTCAACATTTCATCGGCCTCGTCCAGAATCGCATAGGCTATATGGGACAGGCTGACCACTTTTCGATTGATCAGATCCAGCAGTCGGCCGGGAGTGGCCACGATGATGTGGGCCCCTTTGCGGAGCTGCCTGACCTGCTCGGCGATGCTGGCGCCACCGTAAACGGCTACAATTCCAATCTGTTGCTTGTATAACGCAAACGCCCTTAAGTCGGCCGTGATCTGAAGGCACAATTCCCGGGTCGGGCACATCACGATTCCCTGTGGCCTTTTGAGAGCGGGATCGACCCGATGAATCAACGGCAGGCCAAAAGCACCGGTTTTTCCAGTGCCTGTCTGTGCCAGCCCCACAAAATCCTTTCCACCCGCGACAAGCAGGGGAATCGCCTTTTCCTGTATCGGCATCGCCGTGTGAAATCCCAGTTTGTCCACGGCCCGAACTAAATCCGTCGTAAGCCCCATATTCTCGAAGTTCATTACTTTTTCCCTTCACGACACGGCCGGAAGCGAACACCCTTAACCGTTCACTTCCGGCCGTGTCATTCCTTGATAAAAAAACCGCCCAGGTAAATCTGGACGGCATTACACGCGTGCAACATACCAAGCCGGGGCCCGCCATTCATGGCGGATATGCTCCGGCCTGCATACCAGTTATGACATATATACCGTCATGCTGCCCTCAAATCAATCTATATTTTTCCTAGGTTAAACGGTTCAACAGTTCACGGTTCCCAGTTAAAAGGCCATAACTGGTCTCTAACAATCGTATTTCGCGTCAATTGGGTCGAATTCCATGTTTCACCCAATGGGTGAAACCGGCCAATCCAAACAATGGAGTATAAAGTAACGTAACTCAGCATTTTATAACCTTTGACCCCCTGGCCCAGACCCGGCTTAGAAAGATGTGGTGATGGAAAGCAACTTCTATAAAATATGCAAACAATTTCATAGCCATGTCCAGTCGCGCCAAAGCGGACTGGATCCCTGACCCTGGAACCAATCAGTTTAGGATTATATTACCTTGACCTTTATCCCCGGGTCCAGTACGTAAGTCCGCGTGCAAAATGTACTTCCCCTCTTCTCGGTTTGCAGAACATTAACCGTGCGAAACAGACCGGCTTGAAAATTTCAGGGCCTCAAGTTTGGAGGGGCTGATCGAAGGTTTCAGAAGTATGCGCGATCGAGAAATTCATGCCGTTATTCGAATCCTGAAAGAGGCGGTTCAAAATTGGCGTCTGCCGGCAGTCGGTCATTACACGGCAACGCCTTTCACCGTTCTCATATCGTGCCTGCTTTCCTTGAGAACGCAGGACAAGACGACCTATGCAGCCAGCGAGCGGTTGTTTCAGCTGGCACGAGATCCGCAGACGATGGTCGGCCTGTCAGTCGCGACCATCGAAAAGAGCATATACCCGGTGGGATTCTATAAAACCAAATCCAAAAACATCAAGGAGATTTGTCGAATTCTCTTATCCCTTTACGACGGCAGGGTACCCGACGACCTATACGAATTGATGAAACTTCCCGGTGTGGGTCGCAAAACTGCAAATCTGGTCGTTACCCTCGGATTCGGCAAACCGGGCATCTGCGTTGACACCCATGTTCACCGGATCACCAACCGTTGGGGATACGTTCAAACGAAAACGCCGGAACAGACGGAAATGGCTCTGCGGCAGAAACTTCCCCGGCGCTATTGGTTGATCATCAATGATCTTCTGGTGGCCTTCGGCCAGAATATCTGCAAACCGATCTCGCCCCTCTGCAGCGAGTGCGGCATCCGGCGTTGCTGCAATCGGACGGGCGTTACCCGCTCCCGGTGAGCCTTCAAATCGAAAAATAACAGGGCATTCTTCAGATTTTTCGAATTTGACCCTATATTTCCAGAAATGGTATGATCCTTCAAGGTGGAAAAAAAGAATGCGCGATATCGTCAAACGATTTTTCAGCAAAATCTCTGCAGATACTGTTAAACCGGCAGATCACGCAACCGAGCACGACGCTCGAATCGCGACCTGTGCCCTTTTTCTCGAGATGGCCAAAATCGACGAGACATTCACACGCGAAGAAATGGAAAAAATTCTCGCGATCCTCAAGGAGAAATATGCTCTGTCCTCCGAACACGCCGATGAGTTGGTCGCTGCCGCCGAAGAGGAACTGGAAGGCAGCATCGACTACTGGCATTTCGCCAGACTCATAAATGAAAATTACTCGACCGAAGAAAAGATCGACATCATCGAAACTCTCTGGCGAATTGTATACGTTGACGGAAAATTGGACAAGTTCGAGAATCACCTGATACACAAGCTATCCAATATACTGCGCCTCTCCCACGAACAACTGATCGACGCCAAAGTAAAGGTCCTTCATGCGAATAGGGATTCTTAGCCGTGGATCCTGAATCCGTTTGAGAGGGAAGCCGGATAAGGGCCGCGGCAAGAAATAATTACACATCTTGCTTGTTTTTTGGCCCGTCTACCGCGTTACATCCACCAACACATATCCCGATATGCGCCGGCGG
>JBDNAO010000385.1:0-7003 GCA_039768375.1 Desulfobacterales bacterium
CATAAATGAGAATTTTTTTCGCTGGGCAAGGCCGCATCCCGCCCTGGCGGGATTTGCGGCGAGGCGTACATTATGTACGCCGCAGCCGGAAACCCGCGGAGAACGCAGTCCAGCGGGAAAAAGGCCTTTTATGGATGGACACTAGCTAAGACAGGAGGTGCCCACCTCAATCCGACGTTGCAGCGCCCGAAGATTCAGTGCTTATAAAATCAGGCAGTTTACCCTTGAATATAAAGGGAACTAATACCCACTAATTCCATGAATTGTACGAATAGGAATTCATCTGAGTCAATATTTGGAGGCAAGTCAATTCCTGTTAGTGACCCACCGGGTGAAGTCAGATAGGAAACAAGTACTATGTAAAAACGATTGATAGATACAGGAAGATTCGATTATGTTTTCATTATTTTTGTTAGATGCAGTTAATGGATTTCGGTGATGGGCAAAGGCCTGCCATAGAAAAAGCCCTGAGCGAAATTAAAACCAAGCCGTTGGCATGTTTCGGCCTCATCAGAGCATTCAATCCCCTCCGCGATAGTGGCAACGCCAAGGTCCTTTGCTGCCTTGACAAAGGTTGAAACCATCTGATGCAATCGACTCGGGGCGAGGTGAATTTGACGGATTAAGGAGATATCGAACTTAAGAAAATCCGGAGGGGCCTTTGCAAGCTCCACCAGGCGAGTTTGCCCAACGCCGAAGTCATCGAAGGCGAGGCCTATGTTTAGCTTTCCCAAACCATTGCAGAGCCGCGACATCTCATTGGTGTCAGTGGTCGCTTTTTCATTGATTTCGAGTACAATTTTGTTCAAGGGGGCCATATCATGAATCCTCTCCATTGATTCCAGGAGAACATCCATCTGGTGAACTTCTAACGGGGTAGAATTGACGAACAAAATTGGTGAACCCGGCAAGTTTCTCCCAATTTCCACTCCTGCTTCACGGAAAAGGGTGCTAAGCTCAGATGCACACCCTATCCACTGTGCTATATCGAGAAGTTCAGACGGGTTTGGCGGTAAGTCTTCGTCGGCAATTCGGCCAAGAATCTCGTAGCCCACTACCGTCATATCTGAGAACCTTAAGACCGGTTGGAAATGAGGGACCACGTTTCGCTCACGAAGCAACGCCCGCAAATTGGGTTCAAAAGAGGCCAGGTGGGTTAAATCTTCGGAAATATCCATGGAATATGTTTCTTCCGCCATGGCGGAAGAATTGGATTTTACGTTTTTTAAGCAAAATTTGAATTTCCCGATGGAAATGATGTCGCCCGGTTCGAGCAATTCTGCCTGCTTGATCTCCTTTTGATTCACGAAAGTGCCGTTGGTGCTCTCAAAATCGCGAATCCAAAGATGATCACCGCTCTTACGAATCTCGGAATGATGTCTGGAAATCCGTTTGTCGGTTAATTTAAGGTTGCAGTCCTCATCGCGGCCGATAATAAAGGGGAGTGGCTCGATGGCAACCATCCATTCTCTGGTTGCGTCCGCCACAGCCTCTAAATACCATTGTATCTGCCCTTCTGAGTATTTGCTACTTACCTTCATGCATATCTCTTGATATTTTCTGCGCCAATTCAAACAATGGCGATTAAAGTTCTGGAAATCAGCATTTTATAATCTTGAACCCTGGAACCTGTAACCGACCAGTTTCGTCAGGAATTATATCATATCTACCTGAAAAATCCACCAATTCGGAATTTCTGCCTTATTTACCACCATTTCACCTGTTTCTAATCAATCGTTTCATCGGTTCAAGATATTTGAGACCTTGAGACTATGCACCGAGAGCGCACCCGCTGGGCCGGCATTGACCTCGGCGTTCAATCCGCGTCTGTCTATCGTTTGCCATCCAGTATTTCCCGAACGGTTTGTGCCAACTGGTCCAACGTCAGCGGTTTGAGAACAAAGGCCTTGATGCCTATTTTGTGGGCTTCTGCGACATCAATCTTCTCACTGTAGCCGGTACTCAGAATTACGGGAATATCGGGCCGGATCTTGATCAATTGCCCGGATAGTTTGTCGCCGGTTATATCCGGCATGGTCATATCGGTCAGGATCATATCGAATTGTTCCGGTTTTTCCCGAAATATTGCCAGGGCTTCCAGACCGCTAGTCGCTGTGACGACCTGATAGCCGAGATGCTGCAACATGTCCTTGGTGACGATAACCAGTTCGTCTTCGTCATCAATCAACAGGATTCGCTCGCAGCCTCTGGGCAGAAGATGGGAAGGCGTCCTTCGGCTCGGGTCCTGTATCGCAGTTGCGTGGGGAAGGTAGACATGAAAAGTACTTCCAGACCCCGGCGCACTCTCGACGAGAATTGTCCCGCCGTGGTTTTTTACGATTCCATGCACCGTGGCCAATCCCAGTCCGGTACCGACACCTTTTTCTTTTGTGGTAAAATAAGGGTCGAATATCCGCTTTACGATATCCGGTGCCATGCCATTCCCGGTGTCCCTTATGGTGAGCTTGACATAAGACCCAGACGGCAGGTCAAGGTCGCGGTGGCCTGAATCCGGTGTCGGTGGAAGAGTGACATCACTTAGGGCAACCGTTAAAACGCCCCCGTTTTCTTCCATGGCATGCTTGGCATTGGTGCAAAGATTCATCATAATTTGATGCATCTGGGTTGGAGCGATCAGCACAGCTCGGCTGCTATCGATATGGGTATTTATCTGGATTGTGCTGGGCAAGGTCGAGCGTAGAAGCTTCAAAGTCTCCTTGATGATCAGCCCGACCTGGACGGGCTGCGGTGGTCCCGGCATTTTATGCTGCCGGCTGAAGGTCAGGATCTGATGGACGAGTTCTTTGGCCCGCAGGCAGGCGTTGAGCACGTGTGTCAGCCGGCGCTTCAACGGACTGCTTTCCGGTATATCCCTCAACGACAATTCCGCATGCCCCATCACTGCCGCTAATATGTTATTGAAATCGTGGGCGATACCCCCTGCAAGGGTGCCGATGGCCTCCATTTTCTGGGCCGTTATCAGTTGTGTCTGCAATTCCTTGTGCTCTGATTCGGACTTCTTTTTCTCCGAAATATCCCGCACGATCTGCACCATCCCTTTAAAGCGCTCACCGGTATCAAAGCGCGGCAGCGATTTGATCTCAAGATGGCGACCCAATAGAGGGTTGAATACTTCCTTCGTATCGATGCCTTCTTTAATCTTTCTGTTGTTCGGGATGCGATCCGCCAGATAAGGGCGACACAGGGCGATGCAGCGCTGCGTCAAATAATCTAAAAGCGGCGGTCCAAAAACCTGATTTGCAGCTCGGTTGGCCTGGACAATGTGGCCGTCTTTGTGATGAATGGTGATGGCATCGTCAATGGTATCGAAAGATTCTTCCCAATTTTGTTTGGCCTGAAAAAACAGCTTCTTTATTCTTTGCAAATTATAGACATAGGCCAAGATAAATACGGCCGCCACCGCAAAGTACGAAGACGCCGGCGCCAGCCAGAGGTTGAAAGCGGCAAAGAGGGTGTAGACAATCACGGTGATCGCCACCAGGCTCAGCAAACCGATCAGCATTCCGCCCGGGCTTTCGAACCGGACAAACAAATAAAAGCAAAAAGCAGCCCAGCCGATCATCGTCATCCATGTGACCCATCGGGCCACCGGCTGGATCGCGCTCTGGTCCAATAAATTGTTGAGGATATGCGCATGGATCTCTACCCCCGGCATAGCGTTTCTGCTTTGGGTAAATGGGACCCAAAAGCTTTCATCGACACCCGCAGATGTGGTTCCTACGAGTACAATCTTATCTGTAAAATATGAGGGCGGCCAGCGACCGTCCAAGATGTCGGCCACCGAATACTGGCTAAACGTCCCCTGGGGACCGTAGAAATTAATTCGCAAGGGGTCCGATTGGATTACGGTGTCGATCGCGCGGTCGGTTATCCGCTCGGTCTCGATTGCCGGCGGGGCAGCCGTGCGGGCGTGGATGACCTGATACATGGCGGAGGCAAAGGAAGGCAGGCTGACTGAACGGCAGGAGATCCTTTGATATACGCCGCGAACGACGCCGTCGATCCCTGGTTCCACGTGAACGTGACCCCGGCGGGCTGCCCCGAAAGGGGCGACGGGATAAACGATGTTGAGCTGCGGGTCAATAAAGACCGGCAATGTCAGCCGGGTCTGACGGCTGATGGCGCGCGCCAGCCGTTCGTCATCTTCCGAGGGTTCGGAAAAGATGACGTCCAAGCCGACCGCGGTCGCCCGGTTCAACGTTTCAAGCAGATCCGCATAGAAGGAGCGCCGAATGGGCCACCTTCCCAGTTTGGCAAGGGTTTTATCGTCGATAGCCGCGATGACAATGCGATGATCGTGCTCTCGCGGTCCGCGAAACCGGAAGGCCAGGTCGTAACAGTAGTTGTTGATGCCTTCAAAAAAACCGGTATATTCTAAAGACACCACCGCCGCGACGAATAAAAGCACGATGCCGGCATAACGGATCTTTTCGGCGTAATTTGTCAATTTCGAACGCATCGCATCATCCTTTTACAGTACAATCAGCAGAAGAATGAAAATGGTCATGAATCCCAGAGGCACATAGCGGTAATCGCTCAGAACTTTAAAACTTTGCGGTTCGGAAAATTTACCCTCGTAGCCGTCCGCATCGATCGCGCTGGTGCGGACATAATACGTTCCGAGTTCATGGGGTTTATCAAGGGTTATCTCAGGCTCGGCCAGTTTTTCGTCTGTCAGCACAGTTTCGAATTTTTCATCTGTGGCCATCTGAAAATGATATGTTGTCCCATCGCCAAGACTTTGCCAACGGATCCGGAGTTCCTTGTCTCCCATTTCCGGTGTTTCCAACGGTGGTGAAGGGGGTGGGGGAACGATGGTAAAGCGCAGGGTGTCGGACCAGGCCCCTTGATAACCGTCTGCGGCGATGGAACGGACGTGAAAGTAATAGGTTTTATAGTCCAAACTTCCCGTTTGGTGAGACGTCCCGGACATGCCCGGGACGTCCTCGACGATTATCGCAAACGCGGGATCTTCCGCCACCTGCAGGTGATATTTGACGGCCTGCGTGACTCCCAGCCAAGTAAGCGGAACGGTTTTCTCGCGATACTCGGCGCCGTCGTCTGGAGATTGAATGAAAGGCGGAAGGGGGTTGACGCGGACCTTTATTTCTTTTGGTGTCGAGGATAACCCTTCCAGGCCGATATCGTCGATGGAGCGGGTTTGAAGATAATAGGTGCCGTCGTCGATCCCGATAATCCGCGGCGTATCCTGGAGGTCAACGACCCGATCGACGACAACATCCTTGAAGGCCTGGTCGCGGGCGATCATGATTCGGTAGGACCGTGCACCGGCAACTTTTTCGAGGCGAAATTCAAGCGGAAGGGTCCGATAATGCGGTTGGAAGTCGATGAGAGCGGGCGCCGGCAGCAATTTTCGAGGAGCGGCCGGCGGCATGCCTTTTTTGACCAACGTGCCCTCACCGGTTTTAATGTCAACCGCCTTCTTGGCGGCACGCACGCCCACCTCACCGGCCAGTACCTCCAGGCGGGTGTTCACTTCCGAATCGACCGCCGTCCTGAACACGGTCCCGCGAGGGGCTGCCACCGCCGAAGGGGTCCGGATTTCATAGCGTGATTCCTTGCCGGTAATCTGCTGCAGTCTCGAAATGGTTTTCCCGGCACCCAAAAAAAGCCGATAGAGCAGGAACAGCGCCCCCTTCTTGCGTGCCGCGCTGATTTCAACCACGGTATCGGGTCTCAAGAACACCGTAAACTCGTTTTCAAACGTAATTTCAACCGCCCCGTCGGGGCCGGTCTGAACCCAATTTCCCTGAACTACCTTGTCGTTTAACCGAAGGCTTTGCCATGCTTGGGTCCGCTTTTCTTTGAGAGAGACATCGCCGGTTATAAAAGTGACCACACCATCAACCGGCACGCCTCTTAAAAGCCGGACGGGAATCACCAATTTTTGTCCGGGATGTATCCTGTCGGGGTTTTGGAGGCGGTTGACACTGGCCACTTGTCGCCAGTCTTGCGGGTTTTCCAAGAAAAGTTCACAGATATGGTAGAGACTCTCCCCTTTTTTAACCACGATCTCGACGACCTGATCATCGGAAGCGCATTCGGCCAAAGGCGGTAAGAGAAAAAGCAATCCCAAGAACAAGGCAATGCGGCAAATAGGCATGGTCGTCTCCATGAAATTCCGGCGGTCAGCTTTCTACTCCCTGAACACCGTATTTTCGATAATGCCTATTCGACTATTAAGATAAAGATGTATTGTCAAGCTCTATACAAAATTGATGTAAAGCGCTCTTGAACGAGCGTGGCCGTCGAGCGGAGGTCACGCTCCACAGGAATCCCACGAGGCTCACGACAACGGTCACCCAATTGCGAGGTTATAAATGGTTTCTGTATTACATTGAGTTTTCGTACTTAAAGAGTAAAATTTGAGAAGAAACGCGCATAATCAGCTCTCGCAGATGCGGCTGCTGGGCATCGCGATTGCTGAGAATGTTTGCAGGCGTTTGGCCTACGCTCTCACAACGATGTTTCGGGAGATAGGTCCAAGGGCTTTGTTCGGTTGGTCCGTACCGCAAAGGCAGCCGGAATTGCCTTGTCATACCGGCTCTCCTTTGCTCTTTGGCTAACAGTTGGTACACATTTTGGGCTTGAAATCGGGGGGCAGATGGGTCGGTCCCCCGTGGGATTCTCCGACGGAGAACGTCGACATCAACTTTTTAACGTTGCCACTGCACAAAGGACAGTGGACCTGTGTGTCCCATCTCTGAACCATCTTGTCGAAACGGTAGCTGCAGTTTTCGCAATTGTATTCAAACAGCGGCATAACTCACCTCCATTGTTGTTCTATTTTCGCTTGACATACCACATAGTGGTATTAGTAATTTAAATGATAGTTCCTTTTTTTCCTTCTGCAAGCCTATATGCTTTGTGAACGGGTGGCTGCAACTGCCTGCACCTCCTTCTGGTCGTTTCCTGTCCTGCCGGACTTGGACGAATTGTCAATCTCTACGATGCACCCCCG
>JBDNAO010000386.1:0-3330 GCA_039768375.1 Desulfobacterales bacterium
AAGAAATAATTCCACGAGATTGCGCCGGATTTGGGCTCGTCTACAAGGCACATCCAGCGGCGCATATCGAGATACGTGTCGTTGAATCCGAAGGCGTTTCCGGGCAGGAACCCAGGATAGCAGAAAGCCGTGAAAGCCGGTTTATCCTGCGGCCGTGCCCGCACCAGGTAGGTCTGACCGCGATACAGCGCGAGTCCGTCCTCGTTGTGACCAAACGCGGCTGTAGCCGGCGACAGCAGGCTGCAGGTCGAACAACCGCCCTCATCGCCATCGGCGGCGTACCGCTGGTACTCGCCGCGCAGGTTAATCACAAACAGCTTCTCGAACGGCACACCGGCACCCTCGGCCATGCCTTCCAGTTCGCTGAAAAATTCCGGGAAGCGGCCGCGGTGAAGCGCAACCAGGTACTGGTAGTGCGCCCGACCGGCCGGCGTTCGGCTGTAAGGCATGAACCGGGTGTTCAAGGCCGCCGTGCCCGTCAAGGGTGCGGAGGATCTCGACCCTGAAGCTTTTGCCGATGGTCCGTCCGATCTCCCTTGGCGGGCCTTCACAGTATACAGAACGCAATACCCTGACTCCCCTCAGCGGTTATCGCTTGGATCGCCGGTTGGTTTGCTTCAACTCCATCGAAAGGATTAAAGACACGCCCTTGATTCATGCGCCCGGCGCGCCTCCACCGCCCTGACGGGCGACAAATCCCTGAGTTTGAAGTCCTGAGGCCGACGGTGTTCCGGCGATCTGAGCCAGATACGTTTCGCCGAGCTTTTCGATATGGCTGTCGACATTGTCGAAGTAGTTGTAGTGAACCTGTTCCTCGTCGATAATGGCCTCGAAAATCTTCACGCTGGTACTGTCGCCGTTTTCCCTGCATACCTGCAAAAACTGATTGTACGTGTCGATGGTATTGTCCTCGAGGTTTGCATCGAAGGAAAACACGGCCTTTACTTCCTGGCCCCTTTGCGCCTTTGCCGCCGGTTCTGCGGTCGGTTCCCCGCCCAGTTCCTTGATCCGTTCGGCAAACATCTCCGCGTGGCGCATCTCGTCGATGGCGATGAGCTTGACTTTGGCCGCCATATCGCCGAAATCAAGGTCATCCAAATTGTAGTGCTGATTCATATACTGGCCGATGGCATGCAGCTCCATACTGCGCGCCTTGTTCAGGACTTCGATGACCTTTTTCTTCCTTTGTTCCTTCGCTTTTTGTGCCATCAAACACCTCCTTGAAGGTCATGTTGAAAAAAGATGCTGTCAATGCAGAGACCTCGCCAATGCTGAAAAAAGTCGCTCCAGGTCATGGTCCGTGTTGTAGAGATGGGGCGCTATGCGGATCGCGTTGCCCCTGACGCTCACGAAAACCTTTTCACGGGCAAGGCTCGGCAGCAGACTCTCCGGCAGACCGGACGGAATCGACACTCCCAGCATGTGGGGCGCCCGAACACCGTCCGCCGGGACCTGAAACCCCAGTTTGGCGACCTGGTTGGCAATGCGGCCGGTGGTTTCCCACAGGGTATCGGCAATGTTGTCCACACCCCACTCGAGCAGCTGAGCCAGCGCTGTAGCTGCGATCGGCGCCAGAATGAAATTGCTGGCCGCTCCCATGTCATAGCGCCGGGCGCCCGGCTGATACTCATTGCGATAGTCGACCAGGCGGGCGAAATTTTCCGATCCGGCGCGGTTGAGCCAGTTCTCTTCCAGCGGCACGCCGTGCTGCCGTCCGGGCGCGGCATAGCAGAATCCGAAGCTGTATGGCCCCAGCAACCATTTGTGGGCCGTTGTGATCAAGAAATCGGGCTGCACGGCCGCAACCGAAAAGGGCATGGCGCCCAGTGACTGGGTGCCGTCCACCACCAGAGCTGCACCCACCTGGCGACACCTTGCCCCGATTTTGACCAGGTCGAGCAGTGTGCCGTCGGTCCAGTGGCAGTTGGGAAGGGCCGCAATCGCGATCTGATCGTCGATGGCGTCGATCACGGCCGCCGTCCAGTCGTTGTCGGGCGGACGGCGAATGGTTTTCAGCACAGCGCCCGCATGGGCAGCCTTCAGCCGCCACGAATAGACGTGGGAGGGAAATTGGTCTTGGAGAAGCAGAATGGTCTGCCCCTTCTCAACGGGCAGGTTTTTAGCCGCCAAAGCGACACCGTAGGAGACGGCCGGAATGATGGCGATGCTGTCGGGGGCACACCCAATCAGCTCCGCGAAAAGCCTCCGGTTTTCCTCCATTGTCCCGAAAAAATGGGCGGAAGTAATGGTCCAGGGTTCGGCTTTCGACTTCAGGGCGGCCTTTCCGGCCGCCTCCGCGCTGTGCAGCAGAGGAGCCGTGTACGCGCAGTTGAAGTAAGCGACGTCTTGCGGAATATCAAACAGCTCACGCTGACAGGAAATCACCCTATATGCCCTTTCCGAGAATCCGCTCGTCATGCTTGAGCCGTTCCTGAATCCCCTTGCCGACTTGATACGTGCGGCTGAATTCCGCCCAGAACTCCTTGTCCTTTTCCCTCCAGTCCGGTCCGAAACGGTCGTTGAAAAAATCACCGAGTTTTTCGAACAGCAGTTTCCAAGGAGGGTCGCCTTGCTCGTGGGCAGCCAGCAGTTGCTCCAACAGGCTGTCCAAATCGGTCAGCGCCTCCTTGGGGAGGTAGGCTATGGCGCCTTTGCGAATAGACTCCATCAGGGTATCCGGGTTGATGGCATGGGCGGTCAGCATCACTGTCGGGATGCCCCGCTCTACGGTTTCGGTCAAGAGCTTGAGTCCGTTGACGCCCATAATATCCAGGATGGCCAGATCGTAACGGTTCTGCCGGATCTTTCGGGACGCGGTGTCATAGTCGCCGGCCAAATCGAGGTCCGCTTCGTCCAGGATGTCTTCGATTGTCTCGAGTATGTCCTCCTCGTCGTCCACCGCCAGGATGCGCTTGCCTTTCAATCTCGACTCCGCCGCCATATGCTTTCCTCCTTCGAAGGTTTCTCCCCTTATGGATCAATTTTAAAAGGCTTACCGTCCCATAGTGTCTTGTCACACATAAATTGTCTTATCCATTGTCGCCCGCTGCTTGATTTTTCAAGCCTGGAACATAACAATGAACATCGGCAGTGTTGGTTTAGGTTTCAGATTTCAGGGCTTGCCCGCCCGCCTAAAATAATGTCAAATACCAAAACACAAGCACCAAAATGCAAATAAATTCCAAATGACAATATCCAAATCTCAAATTGCTTTCATCCCTCAACCCTCGTATGAAACTTCACGTGGCCGGAACAGTGAACAGATTGAACGTCGAACATCGAACGCCCAACATCGAACGTTGAACCCCGAACCCAGAACCCTTCAACCTT
>JBDNAO010000051.1:0-7487 GCA_039768375.1 Desulfobacterales bacterium
GTCCAATTCGGTGTTTTGGGGTTAGGGCGACGATTCGGGGTTGCGCCAGACAATGGTGCCGTCGCTATTGCCGTTTTTGCCTTCCGGGAAGGAAGGCAAGCGTTTGAAAAGGCCCGCCGTGATCTCTTTGAAAACTTCGGCATTGACCACGTGACCTTGCAATGGGAGAGAAGTGATTCGTTCGTGCAATGCGGGGCTGCCTGCGAACCCAAAAAATTTAACGGCGGTTGACTTTTTTACCCGTGCCATTCCTCGTTCAGAATTTTAAAAAATGTCACCCACATCAGATCAAAAAACCGTTCTGGTTATCGAAGATGATCCCAATACCACCACTCTCGTAACACTTTACCTCGAGCGTGAGAGATTCCGGGTGTTGACGGCCGGTGACGGTGAAATCGGCCTCGCTCTGGCCGAGCAGCACCGGCCGGATATGGTCATCCTGGACCTGATGCTGCCGAAAATGGATGGCTGGGAGATCTGTCGGCGGCTGCGGCGGTTTTCCGACGTGCCGGTCATCATGTTGACCGCCCGGGGCGAAGAGGTCGACCGGGTAGCCGGACTGACGCTGGGGGCAGACGACTATGTGGTGAAACCCTTCAGCCCCCGTGAACTGGTTGCCCGTGTCAAAGCCGTGCTGCGACGATTCTCTATACCGGCAACCGAAAGGAAGAAGACCCTCTCACACGCCGATGTACAGCTGGATCTTGAAAAGCGCCGGCTCAGGGTCAAAGGGCGGTCGGTCGCCCTCACACCGCACGAGTATGCCCTGCTCGAGGCCCTCATGTCCGCCCCCGGTCGGAATTTTACCCGCGACGAACTGCTGAACAGGCTCTATCCCTTGGGCGAAGCCGTGGTGATCGATCGTGTGGTGGACGTTCACATCGGAAAGCTGCGGCAAAAAATCGAACCAGAACCGGCCCATCCCCGTTACATCCTGACGGTGCGCGGCGTCGGCTACCGGTTTGTCGATCGGCAGCCGCATGAAGGAGAGACCCCGCCGTGAAACGGCACCTGATCCTCAAGTTGCTGGCCGTCAACCTGGCGGTGATCGCTTTCGTCATTATCATCGTGTGGCTGTCGATCGACACCCTGGCCGCAGGCTATTTCGTCACCCTGATGGAGAAGTACCACATTTCTCCCGGACCTGCGCACGCCATGTTCGTCGGCGCGGTGCACCGCTATCTGCTCTGGGCCTGCCTGGCGGCCGTGATTCTGGCCGTGGTGCTCAGCTTCGTGATGATGCGGAGAATCCTCGCTCCCTTGACCCGGATGACCGTCGTCACCCGCGAAATTGCGGCGGGCAACTTCGCCGAGCGGGTACCGGTCGGCACCCAGGACGAAGTGGGTCAGCTCGCTCAGGCCTTCAACCGGATGGCGTCAAGCCTTGAGAAGATCGAAAATCTGCGCCGCACCTTGATGATCGACGTGGCCCATGAACTTCGAACCCCCTTGACCAACATCCGAGGATACCTGGAGGCCCTCACCGACGGCGTGCTGCCGCCGTCGGCCTCGACTTTTGCGCTGCTGCAGGATGAAACCATGCGCCTGGTCCAGCTCGTCGAGGACGTTCTCCAGCTTGCCAGGGCCGATGCGGCGCGCGGCAGCCTGAACATAGAACCGATCGACCTGCGTGAGGCGATCGATACGGCCATTGAAACTTTTTTGCCCACGTTTAACCGGAAATCGGTCGCCGTGAAACACCACGACCCGCAGGGTCCTGTGACGGTGCCGGCCGACCGGGCTCGGATCGCCCGAATTCTGCGCAATTTGACCGATAACGCCGCCAGGTATACCCCGCAAAACGGAACGGTGGATATCCGAATTGGTGTCGATGCGGAGCAGGTGCGGGTCGACTTCAGCAACGACGGCAATGAGCTGATCGCCGCTGACCTGCCCTACCTTTTCGAGCGGTTTTTCCGTGGGGAAAAGTCGCGGTCAAGGCAGCACGGCGGCGCCGGCATCGGCCTGGCCATCGTCAAGGAATTGGTCGAAGCTCACGGCGGCACGGTCGGTGCCGAACTGACCGATGGCAGAGTTCGGATCTGGTTTGCACTTCCCCTTGATCCGCCTCGGGTTCACGAAAAAATAAGTTCGCAACTTTAGGTGTTGAGGCACCCAGCTGGCAAGGCGTGAAAACGCAGCCGGGTGGGATGCATCGGCGTCCAATATGTGACGTTATTATTGAGTGAGCCCTCAGCAGGAGAATCGACTTTGACGAGTTAGTGCCCATCCGCGGTTTCATAAAGGGCACTAATAAGTTTCCGATCCAGAAATGTGCAATTTTTCGCAAGTTCAAGGAGGTTAAGGAATTGTGCGGAGGCATACTCCTGTATGCCGCACAAGCGATTCCGCCGATTGACGCCGTAATTGCGGAAAAGGGCCATTTATGGACGGAAACGGGTTAAAGCTCGGAAGAGTTCAGACTCAACTGTCGCTAATCATCCATGATGTGGCGAAATAGATTCAGAAAGTCGAATGCAAAGCCAGGCCACATCGGAAATCTTTACCCAATCTTTACAGTATCTTTACGACACTTTTAAAAAGATGTCTTATTATTTGAATACGAAGAGCCTGATTTATGGTGCTGGCCATCGATTATGTTTTCAGCCAATCAGGGAAAACCCATGAACAGAATACCTGGAGGTGTTGCATGAAGAGATTATATATCACGCTTTTTGCCCTGGTGATGGTTCTTTTCGGCTATTATCAGATCAAAAGCCCCGATGCGAAAATGAATGCACAAATGGACACCAAACACGGTCCGACTCAGACCGCTGTATTTGCCGGCGGTTGCTTCTGGTGCACCGAATCCGATTTTGAAAAAGTCAACGGCGTCATTGAGGCCATATCGGGGTATACCGGCGGCGACATGGCCAATCCCACCTACGAGCAGGTTTCAGCCGGCGGCACCGGGCACGTGGAGGCCGTGAAGGTGATTTATGATCCGACCAAGATCACCTACGAGCAGTTGCTCGACGTGTTCTGGCGACACGTAAACCCCACGGATGCCGGCGGCCAGTTTGTGGACCGGGGGGCGCAGTACCGAAGTGTCATCTTCTATTCCGACGACAAGGAGCGTGGAATGGCCGAGGACTCCAAGAAGAAGCTGGCGGCTTCGGGCCGGCTCGACAAACCGGTCGCCACCGAAATCCTCCCATTGGGTGCATTTTACCCGGCCGAGGATTACCACCAGGATTACTACAAGAAGAACCCGATCCGCTACAACTGGTACCGCTCCGGCTCGGGTCGCGACCAGTTTCTGGAGAAGGTGTGGGGAGATGCGACATCGATGGTGAATCCGAAAGGGAAGGGGCAAATGACGAAAGCGACTAAAAAGACCGGAATGACGGGGGGTCCGATGAGGAATAACAATGAAAGCATTTCGCCCTTTGTGGTGAAAATCGGCATGGACCAGGGTCAGATGACGGCGGCCAAGACCGACAGTGCTTACAAGCTTCCAAGCGACGAGGAACTGCGCCGCGTGTTGAGCCCATTGCAGTACAAGGTCGCCCGGCAGGACGCCACCGAACCGCCGTTCAACAACGAATACTGGAACAACCATGAAGCGGGTATTTACGTCGACATCGTTTCGGGGGAGCCGCTTTTCAGCTCGACGGACAAGTTCGAGTCCGGGACGGGTTGGCCGAGCTTCACCCGGCCGCTGGAACCGGAGAACGTGGTCGAAAAAACCGACCGGAGTTATTTCATGGTGCGGACCGAGGTGCGCAGCAAGCACGCCGATTCACACCTGGGTCATCTCTTCAACGACGGACCCGAACCCACCGGCCTGCGGTACTGCATCAATTCGGCGTCCCTGCAGTTCGTCTCAGCGGCGGACCTGGAAAAAAAGGGCTACGGAAAATACCGCAAGCTTTTCGAGTAATCGACTGTTGATCGATTCGATCGATGCCGTGAGCGGGGGCCGCTGGCGGCATCGATATAACGAGTGCGATCCATGGAGGATTTGCCATGAAAGCCTGTTTTTCCATTCTCCTGGCAGTGATGGTCGGCGGTACTTTCTTGTTCTCGTCTGTCAGCGCAAACGCGTCGGAACTTGCCGAAGCCGTTTTTTACGTGAAGTGATACGATGTCGGCAAATCAGCCCTGGAGGGGCTGCCGGGTGTTAAAAAGGTCACCAGTGGTTTTCGGATGTTCCGTGAAATAAACATGGTGACATTTGATCCGCACATACTGACGATCGATGAAATGATTTCAGCGTTGAAGGCGGTGGACACTTATGTCGGTACAGCGGATAAATGATCGACAAATTAGGTATTCTGGCCGGATTCAAGCAGCTTGTGGGCGAAAGCCCTGTCTAATGAGGGATGCGATGAAAGCCGTTACCTACTCGGACGCCAAAAAGAATCTTAAAGCGCTGATTCACCAAGCGCATCCGGGAACTGCTAAAAGACAGCGGTAGTTGCAGCATCAAAGCCCTGTCCCCATCCAGCACTTTTTCACCGACGAAGCCCCCAGCACCAAGGTGGGGCTGCCTTTGCCGGTCCCCCGATCGCGATCCATGAAATCGATCATCAGCAGCATGCCGACCAGGCCGGGCAACTTCAGACGCCGAAACAGATAGTCGCCACCCAGGCCCAGAAGTATAATCAATGCGATGCTGAAAGCCATGTCGGCTACACCTCCATCCACGAAAACGATTTCAACCCCGATGTGAAATTTAAAATCCGGTCGCCGACGGCAGCGCTCGGTTATCTCCGATGGTTCGGCTCGGTTTGAATGCGCGCGGCCATGTTCTTCATTTTTTGGGAGACGGTGTCTTCTTCTGTTCTGCGGCGCTGGCAATCTGCAGCATGTCGGCGAGTATGTCGATCGCCCACAGGATTTTGTCGACTTCAAGAGGATCCATCAGGCGGATTTGTTCGATGAAATGATCCTGCAGGGGTTTGGGGGCCTGCTTGATAAACCGTTTTCCCTCGTCGGTGATCTCCACGTGAATCTGCCGTCGGTCCCGGCTTTGCCTGACGCGCCGCACCAGGTTGCGCTTCTCGAGTCGGTCGACAATTCCGGTTACGGTCGAGTTGTTGAGGTGCAGCAAACGCGTGAGTTCCCCAAGGGAGATCGGTTCGCCGATGCTGATTTCACGCAGGCAGACCAGCTGCGGCACCGTGATGTTGTAGTTGTCCTGGATGAACTTGGAGTGAAGGGAAAGTTCACGGGCGATGTGCCGCAGGCCACTGACGATTTTCGGGATGGGATCCACCTTATTCGCCCTCTATTGCAAGCATGATTGTCGGAAGGGTTGGCCGAACGGTCGATTTTTTGTTTTGTAACCGCCGGTCCGCTATGTCCACCATCTGCTTGGGGCTCGCTCAAAAATAAATTACCATTTTGGACGCCGCTGCATCTCGTCTGGCTGGTGGTGCAAAATCTCGGAATATCCAGATATTCCGGCGATTTTACGCCTTGCTGGCCGGGTGCCTCAACGCCCAAAATTGCGAACATATTTTTTCGTGAACTCTTATTCCCAACTCACTGGGTGATGACATAACTTCATTTAAAGTTCAATCGTTTAATTTAATTTGAGGCATCAAGATATAACGACACAATATTGCCCCTTATTTTGGTTCGCCTACAAAATACAGGCGCCGGTGCATATCAGGATATGTGCCGGTGGATGTAAGGTGGGGACGGGTCAAAAGGCAAGCAAATCGCGTAATTATTTCCTGCTGCGGCCCTTATAACCACCGGACGTTTCAATGTCAGGAATCGGCCACGCTTGTACTTGACAAATAAAGCCGGATCATATATTTTGTATACGAAATATTTCAACTGAAAATTATTTTTTGGCTCGTATATTTTTAAGAAAAGGATCTTGTGTATGCCCGACACCCGGCAAGTTGGAAAAAAAACAATTCGCCTTTACAATCGCAAGAATTTTCGGTCAATCGGCCAACTGGCGTCAATGCCTCGAGAGGTCGTACGAGGTATCGACATCGCGGCGGCCGTTTTTCCGTTTCGCGTCAACAATTACGTTTTGGATGAGTTGATCGACTGGAAAAGGGTCCCGGATGATCCGATTTTCCGGCTGACCTTTCCGCAACGCGGCATGCTGGAAAAAACGGACCGGGAAGGCATCGAGCGATTGTTCGCTGTCAACGCCCCACCGTCTGACATCAGACGGGCTGCCGAGCACATCCAGATGAGGCTCAACCCCCATCCGGCCGGACAGATGCAACTAAATGTGCCGGTCGAAAACGGCAAAGTATACCACGGGATGCAGCACAAGTACCGGGAGACCGTGCTTTATTTCCCCAGCCAAGGACAGAATTGTCATGCCTATTGTTCCTACTGTTTCCGTTGGGCGCAGTTCGCCGGCATCGATGGGCTGAAGTTAATGAACAAGCGACCACGAGACCTGGCAGAATACCTCGACCGCCACCCGGAGGTGACGGATGTCCTTTACACCGGTGGAGACCCGCTCACCATGAGCACCCGGTTGATCCGGCGTTATGTCGCGCCGCTGCTCGATCGAAAACGGGAAGGATTGTCCACCATCCGCTTCGGTTCCAAGGCGCTGGCTTACTGGCCCTATCGCTTCCTCACCGACCGTGATGCGGACGACCTTTTGAGGCTTTTCGAACAAATTGTCGCCGGAGGGCTCCACCTGTCCATAATGGCCCATTTCAGTCACCCACGCGAGCTGGAAACACCGGCAGTTCAGACGGCCATTAAGCGCATCCTCGCGACCGGGGCCCAGATCCGCTGCCAGGCCCCTCTGGTTCGGCATGTCAATGACAAACCCAAGAACTGGAGCGACATGTGGCAAAAGCAGGTCACCCTCGGCGCCGTGCCGTATTACATGTTCGTCCCGCGCGACACCGGTCCGAAGCATTATTTCGAGGTGCCGCTGGCCGACGCATTTCGCATATTTTCCGAAGCCTACCGGAGCGTGTCTGGTCTCTGCCGGACGGTGCGAGGGCCCTCGATGTCGGCGATGCCTGGAAAAGTGCTGATTGACGGCATTACAAATATCGGCGGGGAGCGTGTTTTCGCCCTCAAGTTCATTCAGGGACGAAAGCCCGAATGGGTCAACCGCATTTTCTTTGCCCGCTATGACGAGACCGCTGTTTGGTTGGATGACCTGCGGCCGGCGTTCGGTGAGAAGCAGTTCTTCTTCAAGCCCGGTTTAAGGCTCTTGAAATCCATACATAACGAACGGTTTGCGCAACGACAGAGAGAGGCCACCGAAGAAGCCGCACTGGAATGCGCCTGATGGCCGAGCGGTCTACATTAAACCGGCGGGCCACTTCGCTTCCGGAGATCGACAAGTTCTGCGTGGCAACAAAACTGATCAGGGCGCGAGCATGTGCAATCTCAACGCGTCTAGTCGGCCGGGCCAGTTCCTTCTCTTCGATGCCAAGATAACGGCACGCAGCGGCGATGACCGCGGACAAATCGATACCGGCCGATTGCATCCGCATTCTGCGCTCATAAACCTCACCGGCGTGTTTCAGGCTTGCTTCGAC
>JBDNAO010000387.1:0-3720 GCA_039768375.1 Desulfobacterales bacterium
ATCCACCTGCGCATATCGGGATACGTGTGGGTGGATGTAACGCAGTAGACGGGCCATAAGACAAGCAAGAGGTGGAATTATTTTTTGCCGGGGCCCTAAACGCCGGCATGGTTGAACGTAATATAAACAGACCGGTGAGAGAAAAAAGACGATGAATAAAAATATTATTACAATATCGGCCCTATTTTGCGCTCTCCTCCTCGCGACAGGAGCAGCAGAAAACAAGGTGCCTGAGGGCGTGTGGACCATCGGCCCGCGAACACTCCCGCCGCCTTCCGCTGCGAGTGATGCGATGCGGAAGGCAATTTTGAAGACCCCTGCGCCCGATGTGGAGGCGACCAATAAATTGACCCCGCAAACCACGGCGCAATGGGAAGCGTTTGTTAATGAGACGGATGCACGCGCAGCAATTAGGGCGCGAACTCTTGCCAAGAAGCTTTCGGTTACGGTCGAGAGGGATAAAATGGGCGGGGTCACTGTATATCGCGTAAAGCCGGAGCAAATCGATCCAAAACACAAGAACCACCTGTTGGTCTACCTGCACGGCGGAGCCTACATCGCTTATAGCGGAGAAGCCGGCACAACAGAAGCCGTATTGATTGCCGCTCGATTAAAGATGCCGGTGCTTTCAATTGACTACCGCATGCCGCCGGCACACCCCGCCCCGTCCGGGATAAATGATGTCGTCTCCGTATACGAGCAGCTGCTAAAGAAAAGGGTTTCGACCTCGCTGGCTATGGGGGGCAGCTCGGCAGGCGGCGGCCTGACGATGGCGTCGGTGCATCGCTTCAAGGAACTCGGTCTAGATCTACCGGGAGCGCTTTACCTGGGAACCCCTGGGGTGGATGTCACCAAGACAGGCGACAGCCGTTATATCAACGAAGGAATCGATCGCGTCCTTGTGTCTTGGGACGGCATTCCGTTTCATGCGCTAAAGATGTATGCGGAAAATTATGACCTGAAACATCCGTACGTTTCACCGGTATACGGAGACTTTAGCCGATTCCCGCCCACCTACCTGATAAGCGGGACGCGGGATCTGCTGCTGAGTGATACAGTCCGCACACACCGAAAAATGCGCGCAGCAGGCGTCATTGCTGATCTCAACGTTTACGAAGGCCAGTCCCATGGAGACTATCTTGCCTTGATGGACCTGCCAGAGTCGCATGAACACTATGCGGAGTTAAACGCTTTCTTACTAAGGCATCTCAACAATTAGGAACCATTTCATGCAGAAATTGAGAAAAACAAGGGGGCCCTATGCTTTGTTGATCTCTCCAAATACAATCAATCCATAACGAGTTTCTCGGTCGCATCTCTAAATAACCTTCTTTCCCCCATTTCTTCGATGACGATGTCCGGCTTAAAAGTTGTCATGAGTTCTTTTACAATTTCATGGTCATAGTACTTCCACAAGAAAAAAGCTTTTTCAAAATGGTCGGCTATAAATGGGACAAGCAAAATGGTAAAGGAATCTCTAAAGACGATGGCTTTCAACTGGCCGGTGGGACATTCGGTCTTAAACGCCTTCTCCAATATACCGGAAGTCTCCCAGGCACTGATGTCAATTTTATTCATTATTGAGCAGTGAAGATCTTTTTCAAACACGGGCGTAACTTCCCGCATTGACTCTTCCTTTTTGATCATAACCGCCAGGTCGCCGCCCTTTTCGGAGCGGGTTCCAATCTCACGGTAATCATTTACAGCCAGATTGAGCTGAGGAAACATCTGTTGGATTCGCTCCATAATTTTTGAATAACCGGCATAGGCGCCGCGAATGTTCCAGTGGCTATCGGTCAGATGGTAGATGCGATGCTGACTTTTGGCGGTCAACAACGCGGGCCGCAGGTCTAAAAAATTTAAATCGGGTTGGGCCTCGAGATATTCTGCTACCTGATCGAGTTGAGTCCGACCACGGCGCGAGGAAATATAATCGGGAAGGTATTCGGGATAGACGGTCTGCTTACCGGGGGCAACGACAAAAAGATACTGAATACCCCTTGATGCCAGCCATTTTTGCTTATTCCTCAAATTTTCGCCAATGGCCTTGAGCTCTTCGGAAGACAATGGCTCAAATCCGAGATAATCTTCAATTATTTTGTTTTTGGTGAGAAAAAGCCACCCATCCTTTCCGAACACGACATCCGGTACGGGTGACTTGCCAAAGTATTTGTGCAAGATTCGATTGTACGCGCGAATGAATGTCTCTCTGTATCCAAAATGGTCATTGAAAAACGCTTCGAATTTGGGGAAAAAACTATGAATATGTTGCCAATCGAGTTTAATGTCGGGCGGCTCCGCAAGCCTTCGTTTTTCGGCTGAGGAAAAATAGATTCTTTCAGAGGCCATCATTTTAATCAGCGGCGCAAATATAAGTATAAGAAAAACACCGATAAGCACGATACCGGGGAAGCCGATAGACCGGTGTCGCTGATCACGCTCTGCATTTTTGTCCTCATTCAGGTTGTCGATAGCCGCCAGCCCTGTTGCAGCAAGGGTCGTATCGTTGCCGACGGCCGGATTGCGTGGTTCGGGCAAATCCACGGCGTCGATCACCCTGTTTTCAATTGCCGTTAAATTCGACTTTTCCACCCGGAAAACTCCGTTAAAAGCGATAGTAGATAAAAGGATTATAAGTGCCGCTTGAAAGAAATATGATCGAGATATAGAAAATTATTGCCAGCACAGAGGTTTTCAGAACGTTTACCGATTCGCCGACGACGGTTGAGACAAGCTCCGTGGACTTGCCGATCAAATAATGACCGAGTTTTTTCAGTGGGATGAAGACAGGCAGCGAAAATATAATTCCGGCGATGATGGCGGCCTGGATGTCTTTGTCCACGTGCAGCAACGCCCCTGTTCCCAAATTGGTTTCATAGCCGAAACCATGCATGACTGCCAGGTAATCCATGGCGAGGGGCACCGTGTCGGCCCGAAAAATGGTCAGTGTTGTGGTGAAAATATACATTGTATAAATGTGGGCCAGTGGAAAAACTTGTTTTTTGAGTATCCGGCCTAATCCAAGTCGCTCCAGCACCATAAAGAAACCGTGACTGAGTCCCCAGATAACGTAGTTCCATTTGGCACCGTGCCAAAGGCCACATAAAAAAAAGATAGTGATAAGATTCAGGTATGTCCTGACCGGACCCAGTCGGTTGCCGCCGAGCGGAATGTAAACATAGTCCCTGAACCAGGTGGAAAGCGAGATGTGCCAGCGTGTCCAAAATTCAGTGATCGATTTTGATATGTAAGGGTAATTAAAGTTTTCCAGGAATCGGAAACCGAACATACGGCCAAGGCCGATAGCCATATCCGAATAGCCCGAAAAATCAAAATAGACCTGGAGAACAAAACAGATTGACCCGAGCCAGGCATAAAAGGGAGACAGAGAGTGCGGCGGCAGTGCAAAGGCTTTATCGGCAATGATAGCGACCTGATTGGCAATTATTACCTTTTTGCCCATACCGATGATAAATCGCTCAACCCCTTCGGCAAAATCCCGGGGTCGGACGTGACGTCGCACGATCTGTTGTGCGATGTCATGATACCTGACGATCGGGCCTGCAATCAGTTGAGGAAAAAGAGAGATGTACAACCCGATATTGATCGGGTTTTTCAAGACTTCGGCATCCCGGCGCCAAACATCGATAATGTAAGACATTGCCTGGAAGGTGAAAAAGGATATGCCGATGGGAAGGTGAACCGGCGCAATTTCTATCG
>JBDNAO010000052.1:0-5157 GCA_039768375.1 Desulfobacterales bacterium
TGACGAACCGGAGGGATTCGTGGCTGTCGTTGAATCAGTGGAATCAGAATTACTTGACGAACCGGTGGCATCACCAGCACTCGTTGGATCAGAGGGAACGGAACCTGAATTGGTGCTGGAGGATGAGCTCGTGGTTGTTGATGAGCTTCCATTAAAACACGAAGTGCTCGGAACTGTGTCAATATCTTTGCTGATGACAATCCCGTCGAGCTTTGTTTCCATTTCTCGTTGCTTGATAATGAGTGTGTGTGTTCCTGCCGCAAGGTTGTAGACAACGGGGTCGGCACCGTTGCGATTATTTACTTTATCCCAAGTCCAGCTGGTTGATTGCACGACATCCCAGAGCGAATCCGCATTTCCATCCATTGAGACGAAAAAGGAGTCCGATTTTCCATTAGAGGCCAGCACTCGACCCCACACAACATAATTTCCAGGGGAGGTGACTTGAAAGGTATAGGTCGCATAACCATCAGACCCAATACCATTAGGTATCAGTATATACCTTCCGGAGTAAGCGTTTTGGTCCGCGGCCGTTACCATTGAATTCTTAACAATACCATCCTCGGCTTCAAATGCAATTGCTGTTGGAGAAGGGTCGAGATCGGCTATTAAATCGGATGAATTGTCGCTACTGAATGAACCAGTATTAGATACGTTACTCGTAGTGCCCGCAGAAGCATCATTCACCGTGTAAGAAACCGGGTCGGAATTGCCGCTTTCACCATAACTGTTATAGGCACGAGCGACAAAATGATACGTTTGCCCATCTTTGAGTTCTTTTACCGTGCAGCTCGTATCGGCCACCTGACAGCCTCTGGTGGGATAAGAGCCGTTTTGAGTTCCGTAATACACCCGGTATCCCGTTACGCTCACGCCGGATTGTGAGACCCCGTCCCATGCCAGGGTCACATCGGCTGAATACGCGTTGCCGGCATAGAGAAACGCCGACATCACTATGGAAAAGAAAGTGGCGGTTTTGAAAAATATCGACTGGAAGACTTTAAATCGAAGTAGTGACATCGCGAATACTCCTCTGCTCTGTTATTTTCCCAAGGGCATAAGAGCAAATTGGGTGCCACCAAAGTTTTAACGACCGTTTTTGCGACTTGCTTATAAAGAACGGCTCATCATTTCGACCGCCCAGCAGATCCAATATGTTGTAATTATATTGGATATGAATTGCCATTTTTTCTGCAAACAAATCGCACCGGCATGCTCCGTCACCGGCGTGTCAGCAAATGGACATCTGAACGATTACAGGAGGTCTCTCACTTCAGTAATTCGAATTACAAAATGGATTTTGGCAGGAAAACTCGAAATCATCTTGAACGTACTTGTAAAAAGGGGTAAATATGAAAAGATTTCGGTTCGATTGCGACGGCTTTACGGAAATCGCCGGCCCCGAAATGATCTGAAATCTTTCCCGGGATAATCCAGGCGCCATCCTTTTTATATCGTGCGATGGTTGAGTATGGGATTATCTCTCATTGGATTGGCTCAAAGGAGCGTTCGCTTGTCGAACGATTGTGCGATGATCCGCAAGGCAACGATTCAAGATGTCAAGGCGATTCACAAGCTGCTGCAACTCTTCGGCTCAAGGGGGGTCCTACTGGCCAGGCCCCTCAGTGAACTTTACGACCACGTCAGGGATTTTTTCGTTTACGTTGACCAAAGTGAAAACCGGGTGGTCGGTTGCTGTGCCCTTCAGTTTTGTTGGGAAGACCTGGCCGAGATTCGGTCCCTGGCTGTTCAGCCCGAATACGAAGGCCTTGGCATAGGACGCGCGCTTGCGAAAACCGTCATGTCCGAAGCCGAGAGCTTCAAAACCCGCAAGATATTTACCCTTACCTACGAGCCTGGGTTCTTCAAGAATTTCGGTTTCAAAGAAATCGATCGCGCGGAACTGCCCCTGAAAATCTGGGCCGATTGTATCATCTGCGTGAAGTTTCCCGATTGTGACGAGACCGCCATGATGAAGGACTTGGGAGAGAATGGATAAATCCCGAAACGGGGATCCAGCCGATCGAAACTGGATCAGAAGGTTGTCGGGAAACTGTCAGGAATAAATCACGTTGAAGGACAGCGGCGGGTATTTCCAGACGCCCGGCAGCGGCAGGATGTGCTGACCGCCGACCGACTGCCAGGAAAGGTCGGATTTGATTTCTCTCAATTTCCCGTCCTCCGGCGGACGGGAGTGAATGGTGTAGTCGTATGTGGCCTGAAAGATGCAAACGCAGTCCTTGCCTCTGCCGTTGTTTTCCACCACATAGTTTCTCTTGATGGTTCGCAGACTAAGATCGTTCTCGCGACCCACCTGCTCTAATTCTTGTTCGCTGAACTTCATCAGCACGGCCTTGGATACGCCACGCTCCGAAATGCGGATCAGGGCCCGACTTTCGCTGCTGCCGGCATAAATAGTGGAAATGCAGGGAAGCCGTTTCAGATACTGTGCCGCAACAATGGCGGCCGTTCGCCGGCCGCCGACCATTACGGGCAGGCAGTAATATTCAAAGAATTTTTTCTGGATGTCTTCGGCGTACTTGTCCCCTCTTTCGTAGATATCCTTGGATATGTACCGCAGGTTGCGGGCGAGGTCCTCGGCCGCATCGGTAATCGGCCAATCGATTCGAACGTGAAAGTGGCTCAGCCCGTAGCGATTTTTAGATTTGGTAGACGGATCTCTTTGGATCATAAGGGCATAATCTACCGGCAGCAATATTCCCAGGAAGTCATAGAAGTGGGCAGATTCCAGAAATTTATACTTACTGTCGAAACCGTTGATCAACGGCAGTGTCTTCGATTGCAGCAAATTGGTTTTGGTGATTCGATTGACACCGAAAAAGCGGATGTACTTCTTGTGTTCCGTCGCCAGAGAGTCTTCTACGAAAATCACCAGAAAAGTGTTCTGAGCTCCGTATTCGACGTCCGGAATTCGGGCCCGGGGCTTTAGTTCCCGTTTTTCGACAAAAGGAAACGTCGCTCCTGTCTGCACGAATTTATAATAAGAATCGATCAGCGCATATTTTAAAAGGAAATGATCGAGTTCATCCCGTAACAGTTCATAGTAAGAGCGCCTCAACCGGTCGGCCTTGCTCAATTCCTCCCTGACACGCCAGAACGTCAACTTATCTCCTATCTTCCACCGACGGTTTGCAGCCGAGAAGCGACGAGCAGCTGCTCGTTTATCAAAAGTACTTATTATTATAACATATTATATTATCGGCCCAAAGAACTTTTTCTTTAGCTGCCCGTCACGCTGGCTGCGCTATGGCGCTTTGTCCGGTTTGTGATTGAATTTTTCAACCCAGCGATAGAGAGTCTCGCGATATCGATAGGCTGGAACGACGAGGATTAGGCAAACGATCACCAGCACGGTCAGCCACAGGTAATTCCGTTCGAAAAGAAGCGCTCCCTGCAGGCTGAGCATCAACGTGCCGGGCATTCGGCCGAGTGTGGAAATGAGCATGAACAGTTTGGTCGAGAGGTTGCCCAAACCGAGGAAAAGACAGAGGTAGTCTTTCGGAAAGCCCGGAAGTACGAACAGGGAAAAAACGAGGATCACACCCTGGTGCCGCAGGAATGTATCGAAACGCCTAAGTGTGCTCTCTGGAACGAGACGGCGAATGAAGTGATTGCCAAGGTAACGCCCGATCAGGAAATTGGCCAAAGATCCCAGGGTCAGCCCGATGGTTGAAAACAGGAACCCCTTGCCGGCGCCGAAGATGTAACCGCCGATGAAACCGGTGGCCTCACCGGGAACCGGAGCGAAGATAACCTGTAAGAACTGAAAGGCGATAAAGGCCAGCGGTGCAAAGATCCCGAAGGATCTGATCATGCCCGCCACTTGTTCCTTGTCCGTAACGAATCGGTAGATCGCCTTCAGGTGAGCCCCAAGCGCTTCCCGGTAGACAAATCCCAGCACCAAAAGAATGATGGCTGCAGCGGCAGCCAACAGCCAGTGGCGCCAATTAAAAAATTCACGACTTGACTTTCCGTTGTCTGAACTGTCCATGTTGGTTCGGAATCGCGTAAAAAAATGCAAGCTAGCCGGATGAAGCCAAAAGATGCCGTGTCCGGATAGACACGCTTTACGGCGCCTTTTCTGCGACCGTTTCCAAAGCGGCAATGGCGGGCAGCGTCTTTCCTTCCAACATTTCAAGGAATGCCCCACCACCGGTCGAGATAAAGGATATCCGATCCGTCTCACCGGCCATGTGGACAGCGGCGTCGGTATCTCCACCGCCGACGATCGTCAACGCGTGGGCCGCTGCGACACTGGCGGCCATGGACGTGGTTCCGCGGCTGAAGGCGTCGATTTCAAACATACCCATGGGACCGTTCCAAACCACCGTGCGGGCATCCTGCAGCGCTTCTCGAAAAAGCAGCGAGGTGGCCGGGCCGATATCGAGCGCCATCCAGTCGGTCGGGATTTCCTGGGCCGGAACAATCTTGGCGGGCGCCTTGGCATCCGGTTCCGGCGCGACAACCAAGTCTACCGGCAGATAGAATCGGACCCCTTTTTCAGTGGCCTTCTTCATGACATCTCCGGCTGCGGCGACCCGATCTTCTTCAATTTTCGACTTGCCGACGGCATACCCCATGTATTTCAAAAAGGTGTTGGCCATAGCCCCTCCCACGATTACCGTATCGACATGCTGCAGCATGTTGCGAAGGGCCGCGAGTTTGGAGGAAACCTTGGCCCCGCCGACCACGGCCGCCAGGGGGCGGCGGGGGTCGGCCATCGCTTTCTTTATATAGTTGATTTCTTTTTCCAGCAGAAAACCGGCACCCGAAATCGGGGCGAATTTGGTTATGGCAACAACCGACGCATTGGCGCGGTGGGATACCGCAAAGGCATCGTTGATGTAAACATCGCACAAAGCGGCCAGGGACCTGGCAAAAGCATCGTCGTTCTCCTGCTCTTGTGAATGAAACCGTAAATTTTCCAGCAACATCACGTCACCGGGCTGCATTCCGGATATCAGATGAGCGGACGCCTCTCCGATGCAGTCCTGCGCCATCTTGACATCCGCGTCGAGCAGGTCGCCGAGACGTCTGGCAACCGGCGACAGGCTGAATTCCGGTGCCGGCTTCCCCTTCGGACGTCCTAAATGGCTGGCAAGAATCAGCTTGGCGCCCTTTTCACGCGCATAAGCA
>JBDNAO010000388.1:0-3041 GCA_039768375.1 Desulfobacterales bacterium
GAAGGTCTAAGGGTCTCGGCAAGAAATAATTACACAAGATTGCGCAGGATTTTGGTTCGTCTACAAGGCACATCCGCCGGCGCATATCGGGATATGTATTGGTGGATGTAACGCTGTAGACGGGCCAAAAAACAAGCAAGATGTGTAAATATTTCTTGCCGCGGCCCTAAGGCTGAAGATCGGCCGTCAAACTGCTTCCTGCCCCACTCCTAAAAGTGAGAGGATATCATCTTGAAATCCGGCATCTGTCCTAAATGTTCATCCGACGAGGTTTATTCCGGGGCCGAGATCCCGCTCAAAAAAGGCCCTTTCGCCAGCAATTCCATCCCCGTTAGTTTGGCTTCAGTGGCCGCCCGCGACAACTACGTTTGCATCCGGTGCGGTTACGTCGAAAGCTTCATCAGCGAGGCAGACAGGCTCAGCGAAATCGCCAAAAAATGGGTGCGGGTAAAAGCAGCCGGGGACGAACCGGACACGGCCGAACCGGTATGAGCCTTTCCAGAAGCACCAGCCGTATTCAGGGTATCAAACGATTTGCGGTGATCGCCAGAATTCTGGCGAAACACGGGTTCGGCGACCTGCTGGATCGCACCCTTTTTCGAAACAAGATCACTGTCACGGCACCCACGGCCAAGACCATCGCCAAATCCGTCTCCCCGTCAGCGCAACGTCTGCGCCAAGTCCTCGAAGAACTCGGGCCCAGTTTCATCAAGCTGGGACAGCTGATGAGCACCCGCGCAGATGTTTTCCCACCGGAGTACATCGAAGAACTGAAAAAACTCCAGGACCGGATCCCGCCGATCGACTTCGAAGAGATCCAGGGCGTCATCGAATTGGAATTGAAGCGTCCGCTGGCGGAGATTTTCGCCGCTTTCGAACCGGTGGCGCTGGCCGCCGCATCGGTCGCACAGGTCCATCTGGCCGGTCTGAAAACCGGCGAAAAAGTGGCGGTTAAGGTTATTCGTCCCGGGATCGACAAAAAAATCAGGGAAGACATCGGATTAATGTACTACTTTGCCGAGAAGATCGAGCGATCATCCGAGATCGGCCGCATCGTCGGTGCCGTCAACCTGGTGAAAGAATTCGAAAGAAACATTTATCGCGAACTCGACATGTACACCGAAGCGGGGAGTATCGAACGCTTTGCCGCCAACTTCAAGGACGCCGAAGATCTCTACATCCCGAAAGTTTACTGGGACTACACCTCCCGGTCGGTCCTGACGATGGAACACATCGATGGCATCAAAATGGACCGGGTCGAGGAGATAAAGGCCCACGGGATCGACCCGAAGGAAATCGCCATGATCGGGCTGCGTTCCTTTTCCCGCCAGTTGATGGACTTCGGCCTTTTCCACGCCGATCCGCATCCCGGCAACACGATCGTGATGTACGACGGTCGTGTCAGCCTGGTGGACTTCGGCATCATCGGCTATCTGGACGAAGAAACGATGCTGCAGATTGCCAATATATTTCTCGGATATGCCGAGCACGACTACGATCTGATCATGGAGGCCTTCGAAGACGCCGGTCTCATCAACCCGGATGTCTTGGATCTGCGCAGCTTTCGTACCGACCTTAAAGACATCAGCGAACCGTTTTACGGACGCACCCTGCAGACCATTTCCGTCAAAGATGTTTATGACCAGGTGATGCAGCTGGTGTTGAAATACCGGATCCGCCTGCCCCGTAATCTTTTATTGCTGTTTAAAACCTTTATCCAGACCGAGGCCCTCGGTAAAATCCTCGGCAGCGACGCCAGCATTCTCGAAGTCACTCGGCCCTATGCGCACAATCTGCTCCAGCGTGGATACGAGGCCCGTAAAATAATGCGCAATGTCGGCAAGGAAACCCGCCGCATGGGCGGCTACATGCGGGCGCTGCCGAAGTTTCTTCACGATATTCTCCGCGCGGCAGCCAGCGGCAATCACCGGATCGAGGTGTGGCACAGCGGGTTTGAGCAGCTTGACGACAAGATTGAAAAGGGCATCAATCGTCTGACGATCGGCATCATCGTCAGTGCATCGGTGATCGCGGGCTCGCTGGTATTGAATTCTTCGCAGAAATTTATTGAGTTCACGTTGAATTTCTTCGGTGTGCACACCGTTTCCATCACATCGCTGCTGGGAATAATCGGCTACTCCATGGCTACGATTCTGGGGGTGTGGCTGATTATTTCAATCATGCGATCAGGCAAGATGTGAGTATCTTAGCCGCCCGGATGACGGAAAAAACATGTTTTCTATCGACCAATTCAACCGGCAGTATGACACCGAGCGCCGTGACATCGTCATCGACGGCCACCGTTATTGGTTTTTTGTCCCCAAATCGATCGACCGGTTCATCGACCCGGAAGACCCCTTGCAGAACTTTCCCCTCTGGGCCAAGATCTGGCCGGCCAGCGTTGTGCTGGCCGGGCACCTCAGCCGGCTGCCGGTGGTGCCAGGCCAACGGATTCTCGAAATCGGTTCCGGACTCGGGGTGGTCGGCATCATTGCGGCCTGCAGCGGTCACGATGTCACCCTGACAGACGCCAATCCCCACGCGCTCGAATTCGCCCGCGCCAATGCGCACGTCAACGGCTGCACTCAGCTGACGGTCCAGCGTCTCGACTGGCAGGACCCCCAGCCAGAGGTAGAATTCGACACCATCGTCGGCTCCGAAGTCGTTTACAAGGATCAGGATATCGACCGACTCCTGACGTTGTTCGACAAGTGCCTCAAATCTCAGGGGCGAATCATTTTGGTCGAAGAGATGCGCCGGACTCTCGACCCGTTTTTTCGGCACCTCGATCCCCATTATCGGATCAGTATAAATAAAAAGGTCTTGCGCGCTGCGGACGAAGAATCCCTGGTTCTGCTGATTCAAATGCATCCGCGCAAACAAGCTTGAGCACTGTCGGTAAAGCCACAGCCGATGCGGTTGACGCCTTTTTGTCCCCAAAGCCGCCAATGCGGCGTCAACCAGTGACATGACTGAGCGGCAGGCTGACGTATCTGTCCCGGTGAGGGCTTTCATATTATGGATCTGGCGAGACATTCCAC
>JBDNAO010000053.1:0-4353 GCA_039768375.1 Desulfobacterales bacterium
ATTTGGTTCTCCAGGGTGGTGATCGAGGGACTCGAGAGAATGTTGAGCCGGCCCTCTTGCTGCAGGGCCTGCAGCTGCAGGGAAAGGGCGGTTCGGCCGATATTTTGAAACAGGAAGCCCAGCGACAAACCGATGTTGTCCTGGAGGTTTATCGGGAAATTGGAAATATTTCCCAAGGGCCACAGAAATTCGGTCTGGTTGCCGTCTTCGTCTCTGATAGACGGTCTGTCCTCGAAATTGACGCCGTTGGGTCCCAACCAGAGGTTGTTGTCGTTCGAGGTGCCGTAGAACAACCCACCCCACTGCACACCAAGAGCCCTGGCCGTGTCGTTGCTGGTCTCCACAATGTAGGCCTGGATCAGAATCTGGGAGATCGGACGGTCGATCTGGTCCACCACGGCAATCATGCGGCGCAGGTCACTGGGAATGGCCTGGATGATCAGGGAGTTGGTGTGTTCGTCCACCAGCACCGACCCCAACGGTTTTCCCTCCCTGTCGAGCGACAGGAACTGTTGCATATTTTCCCGCAGCCTGGCCGCGCTGGCATAGCTGATTTTGACGACTTCGGTCGTCAGCGGCTCTGCCTTGTCGAGCTCATTTTTCTGTTCCTCCCGCTTCAGTTCGGTCTCCATGTCCTGCACCGTCATGACGCGGATAATGTCCCCCTCCCAGGCATAGGTCAGTCCCTGGGTACGCAGTATGCTCTTAAAAACCTGATCCCAGGGAGCCTCGCTGATATTGATGTTGATCTTGCCCGTGACCTTATCGTTGAGCATGATATTCTGTTTGGCAATCCGGGCCAGGGCCCGCAACAAAACCGGAACGTCGATGTCGTTCATTTTCATGGTGATTTTACGGGTCGGCAGCAGCTTTTCCGGGGGCGGTTGCAAAACATCGGGTTTGGCGGCTGCGCCGCGGTGGTCGGTTGCCATCGATTCCCGTGCGTGTTTTTTAGGCGACGGGGAATAGGCCTGGGATTCGGCCACCCGGGCTTTCCATTCATCGAAAATGCCCTTTTCAGGCGAAGACGGAGGCGTTGTGCAGCCCAAAATAAGGGCAGTCACCAGCAAGAAGCTGGCCAGACGCACCAAAAATTGAACGGTTCTGTCGTAGGATGCCATGTTCCCCTGCTGCTCTATTGCATTTCTTCCAATTTAACGGTGATCTTCTTTTTGCTGCCCTGAAGGCCGAAAACGACCCTGTTCGGGTAGATCTCCTCGACGATATGGCCGCCGGCCGGCAGTTTTTCACCCTTTTCGTATTCGTTTCCGTTGATGATGGCGAGATTGTGGTTGCCCATGTTTAAAAAGCCCGAATAGACGATGCCAAGCTCCTGGGCGGTTGCTTCTTTTTTAGCTTCGTCCAGTTTTTCCTTTTCCGGTTTGAAAGTGACCTCTTTTCTGGTGTTCAAAAGAGGATCTTTGGTCCATTTGAGCGGAATTTTATCGATGATGTAGGTGTCTTCTTCCGAAACGCCCCCCTTGACCAGTGCGGCGACATCGGTGATGAATTTGTTGATGGTATCCAGCTTGTTTCCGGAGGCGGCCAACTTCGGGATACCTGCTGACGGGTTTTCAAGAAACAAGGCATAGAAACCGTAAACGATCGTCAGTGCCATGATGATCAGAATGATTTTTTCCCGCTTGGACATTTTCGGGGCCTCAAGGGCGATGCGGCCGCGACCGGGAGCCGTGATCGGTCAGTCGGTGTTCGTGAAGTCCGATGCTTAAAGAAGGGCTCGAGACATAAAACCGCATGAATTTTATTATCATATCACTATTAGACCATCAAATTAAGAGAAGATTTCATGATCCGGCACGGGCCCGAAGCCGAAAGCAGCCGGCGAATATCTACTCACGGGCCAGATGCAACCGCAGCCGGAACTCTTTTGTGTCAATGGCCGATTTGATCGTAATCTCCTCGATCTTGTCCAGATAAGGCAGCCGGCAGATCTGAAGCAGGAACGGCTGCAAATTAAAAAAGTCCCCCTTCAACAGCAGGCTGACTTTCAGGTTGCCGGTTTCACCGATCATCGATTGAATTTCCGGAGAATATTCAGCCAGCTGAAGGTTGTTTTCTTTGGCCATTTCCTGAAAAGTCCGGCCGACCTTGTCGGTTTCGCCCCGCTTCAATTTCTCCAGCGGAACCACATTCAGTCCCTCGGGGGGCTTCATCTGCGTCTTTTTGAGAAGGCTATCGTAGAGCGGTGTCAGGATCTGTTCCTCTTTAATCCGTTCACTGATCTCTTCTATCCGACCATCGAGCGCTTTGGATTCTCTTTGCGCCGGTAAAATGGCCAACAGCACGAAAAGGATGATGCCGCCGCCGAAAATGATGACATTTAAAAGACTTTTGGTGGGAACCGATGTCAGGTTTATTTTGGCCATAGCGATTTTAAACGAGCTTGAACTGTGCCGTAAACCGCAGCACTTCCTTGTCGTTGAAAAAACCGGGTTCCTTCTGGTTGATCACCGGATGTTTGAACAGGGGAGATCCGCTGAGCCGGATCAAATAACCGGCCAGGGTCGATTCGAATTCCGTTCGGTTGCCGAGAACAATGCCCTCTAAAATCACGTTTTTCTGCTGGGGTTCTTTGCCGCCGGCCTTGTCGGCAAAACCGACCGAAATGCTGGTCAGGCGGATGTTGGTGGGCGTTAAATTCGATATCTCCGTCAGGGCGACAACGCTCAAGTATTTCCGGCTGAATTCCAGAAATTCCTGGCTTTTACTTTTCGTCTTTTCGACCAGATTGAGAATCAGTTTTTGGTCCACAGGGACTCTGTACGTGCTCAGTTGGTTCTGAAGCCGCTTGATGTCGCCTTTTTTCTCTTCGATCAGACGATTCTGCCAGCTGTAAAATCCGACACAGATCGCCAACAGAACAAGAGCGGCGATGGCCGTAACCTTGTTGAGCAATTTGGTTCGCGCAGCTTTGGCCTTTTCCTTGTAGGTATAAAGAAAATTCGGTGTTTGTGAGTTGGTGGAAAGCGCCATACCGATTGCCGGAGCATATGATCCTCTTTCGGCTTCTGACAAAGGCGCCTCGACCTCACCCAGATATTCGGGAGTCGTGACGAACGGATCGAATGTCTCCCGCGGCAGACCGAGTTCGTCCCCGACGTAATCGACAATGCGGCGATGAGGGCGGACCGTGCTGGAGATGTAGAGTTTTTCCACACGTTCATTGTCGAAGTTGGCGGCATAGTGATCGAAGGTCCGCTCCACCTGCTGACCCAGGCGTTTGAGCGCCGGCAGGATCATTCGGAAGATTTCCTCCTCTTCCGGTTGCAGGGCGGTCGATTCACCGGCTTTTGGGGAAACGTCGTATAGCAGCCCGAAAAATATCTTTTGTGCTTTTTCAGTGTCGAATTTCGGTTGGCCGGATCTTTGATCTTGCGGTTTTTCCTCGGCCGATGCCATCATTTCCGGTATAATTTCGATCGAGCCTTCGTAATCATTTTCGACGATTTCCCCGCGCATGGCCTCGTTCATGGTTTTTATACCGGCTTTAATACCGCGGGACAGGACGAGGTTGCCACCTGAAAAAATGTCGATGCGCGACCAGTCGCGTCCGATATATAAGCTTGAGATCGTTTTGACTTTTGAATTGACCCAGCCGGTACGCAATAGATTTTGAAAGGCGAAGGGCACGATGGAAATACCCTTCAGGGGAAATCCGCTTTTTGAAAACAGGTTCTTGTGGAACTGGATTTCTTTTTCCGGCGCAGTGAATGAAACCGCTGCATATTTCGGCGTTCCGTCGTCGAGAATTTCACCCAGGATCTCGAAATCGAAGATCACCTCGCCTTCCTTGTAGGGGGCAACCTTTTTATGGGACCAGTAAACCGCATTGCTCAGTTGTTTCTGGGCGACTTTGGGTATCTTCAGGTAGCGCAGTTCGACTCGTGCAGATGAAATACAACTCCAGAACTCCAGGTTTTTGGATGATCCGCAAAAGCGGCTCAGATTCTTGCGCAGGAATTTGGCAAAGTCGGGATGCCCGGGATGCAGGTCGGGCTCGAAGGGCACACGGAGGTAATCGATCAATTCGTGCTTTTGATGCGAAGTGTTGTTGACTTTGACCAGTTTGAGGTCGTCGTAGCCGATATCGACCCCGACGGTGGTCGCTTTTTTGAGAGATACGGTATTTTTCAGACCGCTGCCGATGCGCCTGGAGATCGATTGGGAGGCCGGCGTTTCGATCCTCTCCGGTGCGTCACCTTGGTTGCGAATCAAGTCCAGAAGTTTTTCGGTTGAGGAAATTTCGTCCTTCTTGGCCAAATCGACGCTCCAAATCTGTCAACGACAAGTGCTCTGATCGGCATCATTTGACATAATGGTACATGTAGTTCC
>JBDNAO010000389.1:0-8087 GCA_039768375.1 Desulfobacterales bacterium
AAACGCCACCTTAGCTCAGCTGGTAGAGCAACGCACTCGTAATGCGTAGGTCTGCGGTTCGATTCCGCAAGGTGGCTCCAAGAGATTAAAGGCTTCCACTGCATGCAGCGGAAGCCTTTTCATGGACGCGCTCCCAAGGTATTCCTCGTTTGTGTCTCGACAGCCCTCTCACCGGCTTTTTCTCACCGTTTTGCCGGCTACCGGTCATCCGGCGTCCGTCGATTCGTCTGCGCCATCTTTAAAACAAGCGGCCGGCTCGTAGAGAAACTATATTGGCTCTTGAAATCGATTGCTGCGATGGGCAAGTCCGATGAATCAGACATGTTGATCTCTATAGGTATTTAAGTGTATACTTATATACCTAATCGGGGTGTTGGCACAACCCCCAAAGGCCGAACGGTGCTTGACAATCTATGGCCGCAAACCCATCTTTACGTCGTTGGCAACACTTGACTTTCTATGACGCATGAAAGGAGCAACCAATGGCGTACACATGTAAAAATTGCGGCGCAGTAGCCGATGCACCCGGCCATCTCTGCAACCCGTGTGACGACAAATCAAATTGCAGCTTCTGCGGGGCAACGCAGACGGACGCCAAACATGTCTGCAAAGACAAGCTGGCGGCCATGAAATATGTTTGTGAGGGATGCGGTCGCGTGGCTATGGAGGAAAATCACCTCTGCCAGCCCAAGTCGATTCGATAAATACCGCAGAAAGAGGTAAAGGGATTTTTTCTTCACCGCTTCAAAGACCAACCGGGACCGCCGGATGGAGTGCAATGGTCGGAAACGGACCGACGACCGGCAACATCCCGGAGCCTCCTTCAGGGCCTTTCGCACCGTGTGCGAAAGGGCCCTTTTATTTTCTAATCGAGACCGTCGAGCAGCGCCTGCGTCTTCTGCGGAGACTGATGGATGGCCAGGATGCCTTGATTCTGGTAATCGGCGAACGGGGCAGCGGCAAGACCACCTTGATGAAACGCCTCATCGATACCGTGGCGATACCGTGCCGGCAAGGCCGATTTAGAGAGCCAACCGAGGATCACGCTCGCCCGCCGGTACCGACGCTTCTTCGCACTCATCCCGTTTTCATCCTCAAAAACATGGCCCAGTCCACCATCATACTCGACGATGCGCATGCACTGGGGCCTGAAGAACTTGCATTCCTGGTGCGGATAATTTCACCGCCTTGTGGCGTCCGGATAGCCAACCGCATGGTTCTCTTCGGAGAGCCCTCGTTGAACACCAATTTGTCGGCACTCATCCAAGACCTGCCGGATGCAACGGCCGTGAGCAGTGTTTATCTGCCGGCCATGACGCCGGATGAAACAGCAGCTTACCTGCGCCAGCGGCTGTCTGCCGCCGGGTTCACCGACAACACCCTCTTCGACGGTCGAATCGCCAGAAAGCTGCATCGAGCCGGCGGTGGTTTGCCGGGCCGCATCAATGAAGAAGCCGATCGCTGGCTTCGTAAAAACCTGAAGAACGACAAACTCACCGGCCGAGAGGTCGCCCCTGTTGTCAAAACCATTCGGAGCAAGTGCATCGGTCCATTGACCGTGCTGGGCAACCGATTGTCTTTTGTTGTGGGCGTTCTGTTGAATCGTTCTGGCGACCCCGGGCGATAGACGTCAGGACCGCTCACCGTATTAAAGATAGCCGGATTTTCTTAAAGAGGTCATCGATTTCTCTTATGTGCACCAGGCGTCCGATACCGAATAGGACAGCTGTAAATACGGTGCCGACAATCAATGCGATCGCCAGGTTGCCCGTAAAGGTCGTGCCGTCAAACCAGCCCTGCAGTAAATTTTTTAACCATTCCAGTCCGATCCCCAGCAATCCGCTCGATAGAAGCATGTAAAGATAAAAAGAGTACACCTCCAGGCTGCCGCGGTTTCGACTCTTTTTATTCCACAAGGCATAGAGTATCCCCAGCTGAAAAACAGAGGACAACGATACGGCCAGTGCGATCCCGCCAGCACCGATCAGTTTCAGGCCATACCAATAAATCGGCAGGCTGCACAAAACGGCAATGGTTCCAAAAACCGCCGGGAACCACGTGTTTTGAATCGCATAGTACCCCCTGACCACGACCGTGTAAGCTGAAAGGGCAAAGGCGCCCGGCAGCAGGTAAAGGAGGATGTGAGCGGTCAGGGCGGTTGCCTGGGCGTCGAAACGGCCGCGTTCGAAAAGTAGGTGGACGATTTCATGCCTGAGAACCATGAACAGGACCGAGAGGGGAATCACCAAGGCCAGGTAACGCAGGGCCCCGTTCATCAGTTTGTTCATTTCCAGCATCTTGTTTTCGGCGACCAGGCGCGCCATGAACGGATACGAGGCCACACCGACGGCCTGACCGAACAGACCGACCGGGATGAGAAGAATCGTGCGGCTGTAATTCAGACCGGCGATCCCACCGGGCGCCAGATAGGCTCCGAAATAACGGATGAAGATTTCCATCGAAAACATCATCGTCAGTCCCACCATCAGGGGCAGCGTGAGAATGACATATCTTTTCACATCTGGATGCCGCAAATCGAAGCAAGGGCGGAACCTAAGCCCTACGCGGCGCGCGCCCCACCATTGCAGGGCGAAATTACCAATGCAGGCTCCCGCCATAACACCCCATGAAAAACCCTCCATCCCCATCTTGGGACCCAGGACGACACCGCAAAAGATGATGCCGAAATTATATAAAATCGGGGCCAGGGCCGGTATCGCAAATTTTTCCCTGGCAAACTGGACCGCCATCAGAAGGCCCCCGGCAAAAAAGAAAAATTGGGCCGGCATGATGATCCGGGTCATTCTGACCACCTGGATTTTAAAAGCAGGGTCAGGGCGCCCATGCGCAACGAGGTCAATCAATTGCGGTGCAAAGAGACAGGCAATCAGGATAAAAACCAGTAAAAAGCTTCCAACCACCGTCAGAACGAGGGAGAAAACATGCCAGCCTTCGGCCTCATCGTCTTTGGCAAGATACCGGGAGAAAAGCGGGATAAATGTGATCGACAAAAAGCCGCTGGCAACAATGTGATTTAGGATTTCGGGGATGAAAAAAGCGAGCTGGTAAGCATCGACCGCGCCGCTGGCGCCGCCGATGTAAGCGATGACCATCTCTCGGACCAGTCCGATCAAACGGCTCAACAAGACTGATGCCATCATGATGAGCGAAGCGATCCCGACTTTTTTTTTAATCGAATAAGACATCGCTGATTTCGCCGTTCTTCGGGGCCGTTTTAAAAACCGGTAGGGCGTCGCCGGCAAATGGCCTTTGCGCTCATTTCTGGAGGCCGTCCCCGCTGGATCAGCCCTGCGGCGGTGATTTCGATCCTTATTTTGGGCGGCACAAACCGTTGGTTTATTAACAGAAACGGCGCCAAAAGGCAAAAATTACCCCCGCCGGCCGGGCGACTGTTCTTATAGCGCCTAAATTCAATAACATAGATCGACTTCAAAAACAGAGATCGACTTCAAACCGGTCGAACCGGCAACGTCGGAACCGATAAATATCATTTCTTCTACGAAAAAAAATATGGTAAGGAGGCGGTAATATTCACCGTTTGAGATACCGTGCGCAGGAGCTGCCGCAACCAGGCGACCGAGCTGCGCCAGAGGTGAGAATGCTTCAACTGATTCGCGACTGGATTGACCACCACTTTTCCGATCCGCAGATACTGGTTCTTGGATTCATGCTGGTGATCGGATTCGTTTTTATCATCATGTTCGGCGACATGCTGATTCCGGTATTTGCGAGTATCGTCATCGCCTATCTGTTGGACGGAATGGTCGTTCGTCTGGCCCGCTTCAAAGTTCCGCGCATGCTGTCCGTGGTGATTGTCTTTCTTGTCTTTCTGGCCTGTCTCCTGTTGCTGATTATTTTTCTGCTGCCGCTTCTGTCGCGCCAGATCGCGCAGCTCGTGCAGCAGCTGCCGATGATGCTGGCCGCTGGTCAAAGCGAGTTGATGGGTCTGCCCGAACGATATCCGGATATTGTCTCGCAAACGCAGATCAAGCAGGTGCTCGACTTCATCGGCGTCGAGCTGACCGCTCTTGTCAAGCGGCTCCTTTCGTTGTCGATCGCCTCGGTACGGGGTGTTATTGCCATCCTGGTCTACCTGATCCTCGTGCCCCTGATGGTATTTTTCATGGTGAAGGACAAGCAAAAGATCCTTACCTGGCTGGCCAATATCCTGCCGGACAACCGCCTGCTGGCGAGCCAGGTGTGGCGCGAGGTCAACCAGCAGTTCGGCAACTATATCCGCGGGAAAATCTGGGAAATCCTGATTGTGTGGAGCGTTAGCTATGTGACGTTCAAGCTGCTGGGCATGCAGTTGACGATGCTGGTTTCCCTGATGGTCGGGTTTTCGGTCCTGGTCCCTTATGTGGGCGTGACGGTGATTTTTTTGCCGGTGGCTCTGTTTGCCTACTTCCAGTGGGGGCTCGGCAACCAATTTTTCTATGCCTTGATCGCCTACGCGATCATTCAGTTGCTCGATGGCAATCTGCTGGCACCTCTGCTACTTTCGGAAGTGGTCAATCTTCATCCGGTAGCGATCATTGTGGCCGTGCTGCTGTTCGGCGGATTGTGGGGGATCTGGGGCCTTTTTTTCGCCATCCCTCTGGCCACGCTCGTTCACGCGGTGATGAAAGCCTTGCTCAACCGTCGTGTCGCGGCACCCCAAAAAGACGAACCGGCGCACAGCAATTGACAAATGGTCCGCGTTGCGGTCGTCGGTGCGGTCGGGCGTCATCGCGTCGCCAACCGATCGATTCAGCCGCCTGTGCCGGAATGTTTGCTTTCTGCGACCGGGATCATTATATATGCGTATAAACTTGATTCGATTTCCCGGCACCTCGGTGCAAGGCCGTAAGGCGTTTTGATGCAGACGATATTTCTGATTATCGAAGTTGCTTTCCAAAGAGATGGAGGGTCACGTTGAATCCCGATTGCGATTCCGGCAAACTGAGATCTTATGGCCTGTGCCTCGGCGCGTCCACCATTTCTCTGATTGCGGTGGAATTAAATAATTGTGCCGACCAGGTTTCCGCCTCTTACCCCGAACCTCGGATCGTTGCCCAGAGAGTCCAACCGCATGGCGGTGATCCCCAAAAGACGCTGCGCCGGTTCTTGGCCGATCTCGCCCCCTCCCGAACACTGCGGATTGCCGTCACCGGCCGAAAATTCCGCCAATTCTTGAATCTTAGCGCAATTTCCGAACCCGAAGCCGTAGAGTATGCCTATCGCTTCGTCAAACCACGCGATGTCGCCTGCCCAGCCGTTGTGGCAGCCGGCGGTGAAACATTCATGGTCTACGTCCTGGATCGCATGGGTCAGATTTCAAACGTGATCACCGGTAACAAGTGCGCTTCCGGGACCGGAGAATTTTTCCTGCAGCAGCTGCGACGGATGGATGTCTCCCTGACAGAGGCAGCCTGCTGGACCGCGACCGCTGAACCTTATCTGGTCTCCGGTCGCTGTTCGGTCTTCTGCAAATCCGACTGCACACATGCCACCAACAAAGGCGTGCCGAAATCGAAAGTCACGGCCGGCTTATGCAAAATGATGGCCAACAAGATTTTGGAGCTTTTGAAAAAAGTCGACCGGCGGAACATCATGATCGTCGGCGGCACGACTCAAAATCGAATGATGATCGCGTACCTGAAGGAGCAGATACCCGGGCTGATCGTCCCTAAAGAGGCCGCCTACTTCGAAGCATTGGGGGCCGCCCTCTGGGCACTCGAAAACACGACCCGCCCCCTGCCCGCCATCGCCGACCTCTTTAGAAACGATGTCTCATCGTTCGACCGGCTGCCGCCCCTGAGCCGCTTCAGCAGCCAAGTCGAATTCAAAAGCATTGAAAAGAAAGCGACACAAGCCGGCGATCACGTTTACATCGGTCTGGATGTCGGCTCGACCACCACCAAAGCCGTCCTGCTCCGCAAGGAAGACAACGCCATTTTAGCCTCCGTTTACCTGCGCACCAACGGTGATCCGATCACTGCCTCACGGCGGTGTTATCGCCAAATCCTCGACCAGGTGTCGGCGGTCGTCGATCCGCGGAAGATCAAAATCGAAGGATTGGGAGTGTGCGGTTCCGGACGCCAGATTGCCGGACTGCATGCACTGACTGACGGCGTGATAAACGAAATCATCGCCCATGCCACGGCGTCGGTTTATTTCGACCCGGCCGTCGACACGATTTTCGAAATCGGCGGACAGGATGCCAAATACACTTACATCACTAACGGGGTCCCCTCGGATTACGCGATGAACGAGGCCTGTTCGGCCGGTACCGGATCTTTTCTCGAAGAGTCGGCCTACGAAACCCTGGGCGTTCAAATGGAGGATATCGCCGACATCGCGCTTCAGGGACAAAACGTCCCGAACTTCAACGATCAATGTGCCGCTTTCATTGCTTCCGACATTAAAAATGCCATCCATGAAGGCGTCGGCCGCGAAGACATCACGGCTGGTCTGGTCTATTCCATCTGTATGAACTATGCCAATCGGGTGAAGGGTAACCGTCCGGTTGGCAACAAAATCTTCATGCAAGGTGGTGTCTGTTACAACAGAGGGGTTCCGCTGGCAATGGCGGCCCTCGTGGGAAAACCGATCGTCGTCCCTCCGGAACCCGGACTCATGGGGGCCTTCGGCGTCGCCCTCGAAGTTAAAAAAAGAGTGGCCAGCGGCTTGATGCAAAAAAAAGCGTTTGACCTGGCGATGCTGGCAGAGCGTACGGTGACCTACGGGCGGAGGTTCACCTGTAAGGGCGGCAAGGAAAAATGCGACCGGCGCTGCGAAATCGCGATGATCGAGCTGGACGGAAGCACATACCCGTTTGGCGGAGCCTGCAACCGCTATGACAACCTGAGGCGCAAGGTCAGCTACGATGTCGACGGCCTCGATCGGGTCCGTCTCAGGCAGCGGATGACCTTTAGCGGCACTTCGCCCCGACCCGCCACAGCATCCGATTCCAAGATCCACGGCCGGATCGGTTTCAACCGCAGCTTCCTGGTCAACACCTATTATCCGCTTTATGAGTCCTTTTTCGCACAGCTCGGCCTCGAACCGGTGCTGCCGGCGACGTATTCCCGTCAGGGCATCGATCAGCGCAACGCCGCATTTTGTTTTCCGGCCGAACTGGCCCATGGTTATTTCCACGAACTGCTGAACATGGAGCCGCCGCCGGAATATCTCTTTTTACCCCATTTCAGGGCTGTTCCGACGCATGACAGTCGCATGAATTCCCAGGTTTGCCCGATCGTACAGGGTGAAACCTATATTCTGCGCGCCACTTTCAGGGAGCAGCTCGACGCTTTAAGGTCGCGTGGCAGCCGGATGCTCACACCGTTGATCGATCTGACGAACGGCCTTGAGGGTGCCCGGCGTCCGTTGATTGAAACCGCCCGGTCGATAGGCATCGGACGCGGCAGGGCCCGGCAGGCCTTTGATGTCGCCTTCGAACGGCAGCAGCGCTATCTTGACGAAATGTTGGCCGTCGGTCGGCAAACTCTCGCGGAAATCGAAAAAGCCCCCGATCGATTCGCAGTGGTTCTCTTCGGCCGCCCCTACAGCGCATTTGTCGATGAGGCCCATATGGGCATCCCGCACAAGCTCGCGTCAAGGGGTGTTGCGGTGATCCCGCTCGATTTTCTGCCGCTGACCCATGGTAAAACCACGCGCCACATGTATTGGGGTATCGGGCAATTGATCACAAAAGTCGCCCGTATCGTCAAAGAACATCCGCAGCTCTTTGCGGTCTACATCACCAACTTTTCATGCGGCCCGGATTCTTTTCTCCTTGGCTATTTTCGCAGCATCATGGGACGCAAACCCTCTTTAACGCTGGAACTCGACAGCCATACGGCCGATGCCGGGCTCGAAACGCGCATCGAGGCGTTTCTCGACATTGTGGCCGCCTACCGCAAGCTGATGGCCACCCATCGTATCGGTCCGGTCAAAAAGACATTCACGGCCGCCCGCACCCTTTTAGAAAAAGGTGTTGCCCGGGTCGTCACCTCAACAGGTGAAAAATTAGACATGACAAACCAGCGGGTGACGCTGCTTTTCCCATCGATGGGCCGTCT
>JBDNAO010000390.1:0-3205 GCA_039768375.1 Desulfobacterales bacterium
AAACGCATCGGCCACCGAAGTCAGTTCCCGAACATCGAGAACGACCAGATTTTCGGCTTTTTTTCCCGTTACCGCCCTGACATAGACCTCGAGCGTATCGACAAATTCATCGGTCATACGTAAAGCCCTCGGCTGTGGACAATGTCAAGCACTTCCGCAGGTAAGAGATACCGCACGGAACAACCGTTTCGGATCAGTTCCCTGATCTTGGAGGAAGAGATATCGAGCATGGTGACATTAATAACGTGAACCGGCATCAGTTGAGGATGTGAAAAAACCGACCGCTCTTCCGAACCGGTGTATTCCTCGGAGATAACGTGGCACAAAAAGTCGTTCAATGCCCGCCACCTTTCAGATGATCTTTCCAATCCCCGTTCCGGCCTTGACATCACGATGAATGCCACCGACTTCAGAAGTGTGCGGTATGATTTCCAGGTGTCGAGTTCCAGAAAAGCATCCAGGCCGACGATCAGGTAAAATCGGTCGGATTTGGGTAACTTCTCCCTGAAAAGCCGAATGGTGTCGACGGTGTAGGAAGGTCCCGCCCGCTTTAGTTCGATGTCGGAAACCTTCAACCCGGCTTGGCCGGCCACCGCACGGCATATCATGTCATAGCGGATGTTCGCCTCGACCAAATCACCGGCAGCCTTGTGCGGCGGGGTTGCGGACGGGACAAGATGGCATTCATCCAGCGGAAACTTTTCCACCACCTCCAGGGCTGCCCGCAGGTGCCCAATGTGAACAGGATTGAAAGTGCCGCCGAACAAACCGATACGCATATCTGTGCCGTTTTCTCTGATTGCCCGTCTCAATCGTCCATTTCGACGGTGATCGTCAGGTTGTCGCGGTGGATCACCTCGTCAAACGGCTTGTGACCGAGGCAGCTTTTAATCTGACCCGACTTGCGACCTTTTATTTTCTGTATATCCGAAGAACTGTAGTTGACAAGCCCGACTCCGATCACTCTGTTTCCCTGGCTTTTGAAAGCAACCGGTGCGCCGACGGTGAATTCACCCTCGACGGCTGTGATGCCGCTGGGCAGAAGGCTTTTACCGTTGCGCAGCAGGGCGTCGACCGCGCCGTTATCGATCACCAATATGCCCTGAGGCTTGAGGTTGAAGGCGATCCAACCCTTGCGGCTGGACAGCTTTTTCTTTTTAGGCACAAAAAAAGTTCCGAGTTTCCGTCCGTCAAAAAGTTTTTTCAAAATGTCCGGCTTCGTACCGTTGGCGATCACCATCGGAATGCCGACGGCGCTGAGCTTACGAGCGGCCTTGATCTTGCTCAACATGCCGCCGGTGCCGAGCGCCCCGGGTATATCACCGGCATATTTCTCGATGCGTTTTTCGATCCGGGATATCACCGGAATCAGCTCGGCATCCGCAAATTGCCTCGGATCTTTGGTGTACAGGCCATCGATGTCGGTCAGATTGATCAGCAGATCAGCGTCCATCAAGAGTGTGATCATGGCTGCCAGTGTGTCGTTGTCCCCGAATTTGATCTCTTCCACCATCACGGTGTCGTTTTCATTGATGATCGGCACCACCTGCCATGCGAGCAAGGTATAGAGGGTGTTGCGGGCGTTTAGATAGCGTTGGCGATTGGAGAGATCTTCACTGGTGAGCAGAATTTGGGCGACTTTTTTGTCATAGCGGCCAAAGGCTTTCTCATATTCCATGATCAAACCGGCCTGGCCGACAGCTGCCACGGCCTGGCGTTTCGGGACTTCATCCGGCCGCCGGGGCAGATCGAGTTTCCGGATCCCCGACGCCATGGCACCCGATGAGACCAGGATCACTTCGATTCCAGTACGGATCAGCCGGCAGATCTGCCGGCTGATGGAACGGATTGCCGCCAGGTTCAGATCGTTTTCGGCCGTGAGAACGTTGCTGCCGACTTTGACGACCACCCGTTGGGTACGTTCAAAGTAAATCGTCCTGTTGTCCGTCATCGCTTTCGCCCGCTATTGTGGCCCCATGAAGAACCTTTTGTTGAACCCGTTTTGAAACCCGTTTTGAAACCCGTTTTGAAATCAGACGCGAGATGTGTGGAATCAACCGATCGACGCCGGCACCGGTTGCCGCCGAGATCCGCAGCACCGATTGACCTGTCAAAGCCGATTCAAAAGCTTGTGCGGCTTCCGTCGTTCCCGACAGGTCCATTTTGTTGAGCACCACCACCTGAGGTTTTTCGATCAGCCCGCGTCCGTATTGTGAGAGCTCCGCATTGACAAGCCGGTAGTCTTCGAGCGGAGAATGCAGATCGATCCGTGAGGCATCGATGAGATGAACCAGGAAACCGGTCCGTTCGATATGACGCAGAAACCGGATCCCGAGGCCGGTGCCTTCATGAGCCCCGGCGATCAGGCCCGGAATATCGGCCACGATAAAGGGTTTATTCGAGCCGGCTTGAACCACACCGAGATTGGGCGTGAGGGTAGTGAAGGGATAGGCTCCGATCTTGGGGTTCGCGGAGGAGATGGCGCTGATGAGGGTTGATTTCCCGGCATTGGGCAATCCGATGATGCCGACATCGGCGATGAGCTTCAGCTCCAGCTTCAGCGTGAGGCTTTGTCCCGGTTCACCGGGCTGAGAAAATCGCGGCGCACGATGGGTGGCGGATTTAAATCGCGTGTTCCCCTGACCGCCCCGGCCGCCCTTGGCGGCAACAAACGCCTGGTCACCCTCGACCAGGTCGGCTATGACCTGATCGGTATCAGCATCCCGGATCAGTGTGCCGGGTGGAAGCTCGATGACCAGATCTTTACCATCCCGACCGGTTTTTTGCCGGCCTTGTCCCTGGTGCCCGTTTTGAGCCCTGAACTGCTTTTTATGGCGAAAATCGTAGAGGGTTCGTTTGCCGGGCGAAACCCGCAATACCACATTCCCGCCCTTGCCTCCGTCACCCCCGTCCGGGCCTCCGCGCGGTATGTATTTTTCGCGCCGAAAACTGACGCAACCACTGCCGCCGTTACCGGATTGAATTGTGATGGTCGCCTCATCGACAAATTTCACTCTACATGTACGCTCACTTTTTTGCGTGACCGCCCGAGCCGCTCGTATGCCACAATCCCGTCGATTTTGGCAAAGATCGTGTAGTCCTTGCCGATACCGACGTTATCGCCGGGGTGAATTTTGGTGCCAACCTGACGCACCAGAATGCTGCCGGCCTTGACGCGCTCGCCGCCGAAACACTTTACACCCCG
>JBDNAO010000391.1:0-3373 GCA_039768375.1 Desulfobacterales bacterium
AGTCTCTCTCGTGAGCCCTTACCCCGGGCTGTCGTCAGTGCCGTTTGACCATCAGCCGGAGGCTGGTGTGCACATGCGCAAGACAAGCTCGGTTTGTAACTCGATATACTCCTCGATCGTATAATGACGGCTGAAAAACCAGCGCCTGAACGTCCACATGTGGCCCAAAACCGAAATATTGTGGGCGGCCAAGTCGATTTGACGGTCGTCGAGATGCGGCAGGCCGCCTGATGAAGCGATGCCGGCCAGCACCTCGACGAAAAGACTTGTGATGCGGAGTTCGTTTTCAAGCACCCTTTTTTGCCACTGGGCCGGCAGTGAGCGGGTTTCCTGGTAGATGAGAAGAATAAAGTCGCTCATGCGGTCGCAGACGTGAAAATATTCCCGGATCACCTGGGCCAGGGCATTGCGGCGGCCGCCGGCTTTGGCCATTGTGTCGGCCACCAGACGTTCGACCTCGGCGTGAATTGAATCGCAAACCAGGTAGAGAACATCCTCCTTGGAAGCCACGTATTCATACAGGGATCCAATGGAGAAACCGGTCGCCTGGGCGATCTGACGCGTCGTGGTTTTATGGAAACCGTTTTTTATAAACAGTCTGACAGCGGATTCTGCAATCTGGCGTCGTCGTCGATCGACGAGCTCCGGATTTTTGATCTGCGTCGGGATGTCATTTGTGCGGCTGGCTTTCTGCATGAGAGATCTTCCGTATACCGGCTGAGGTCGGGCGCACCAATCGCCGGTGATGATTCGAGAAATCCGAGCGAGCGCTCATTCGAATTTTTAACATACCGGGCAATTTATTGTCAAGGATTTCCACAAAACCCGGCCATCACGTAACCGGGGCGACCGTTCGTTTTTAAAACTTTATCTAATTAAAATAACATAAAAAAATTATTAGAGAAAATTTTCTCCATCTCTGGAAGACGTAAAGAAACCTGTTGACAACTGCAAGGGCGTGCAGTTAATTTATAGCTACCTGAGCGAGCGCTCGTTCAATATGCAGTTTGGATAAAGGAGGGTGCTGTGGATTTTGATTTGAGCAGAGAACAGGAGATGATCCGCAAAGAGGTCCGTCGTTTCGCCGAAAGCGAAATCGCCCCGCTGGCCTGTGAACTGGACGAGAAAGAAGAATTTTCGCCGGAACTTACCCGCAAGATGGGGGAGATCGGTCTCTTTGGAGTGTTCGTTTCGGAGGATTTCGACGGCCAAGAGCTGGACTACTTGTCCTACATCATCGCCGTGGAAGAAATCGCCCGCGTGGACGGATCGCAGGCCGCGACAATCGCCGCCGGCAACTCCCTCGGAATCGGTCCGATATACTACTTCGGCACCCAGGCGCAGAAGGAAAAATACCTTCCCGCACTCTGCCGCGGCGAGGCGCTATGGGGATTCGGCTTGACGGAGCCGACGGCCGGATCCGATGCCGGCGGCAGCCAGACCACGGCGGAACCGGACGGCGACGCATGGGTATTGAACGGCTCAAAGATCTTCATCACCAATGCCGCCTGCGACATGTCGATGGGGGTCACCGTCCAGGCCGTCACCGGAAAACGACCCGACGGCAAGCCGGAGTACACCTGCTTTTTGGTGGAGCATGGTACGCCGGGTTTCAAGGCCGTTCCGATGCACCGCAAGATGATGTGGCGTTCATCCAACACGGCCGAACTTTACTTCGACAACGTCCGCATCCCGGCGGAAAACATTCTGGGCCGCCAGGGAGATGGTTTCCACCAGATGCTCAAAACCCTGGACGGCGGCCGGCTGTCGATTGCCGCCATGGGACTTGGCGGGGCCCAGGGCGCATATGAGATGGCTTTGAAATATGCCCGTGAACGGGTGCAATTCGGACAACCGATTTCGAAATTTCAGGCGGTGGCCTTCAAGCTGAGCGACTGCGCCGTTGAAATCGAATGCGCCCGAAACCTGCTCTACAAGGCATGCTGGCTCAAGGACAAGCGCCGGCCTTTCGAGAAGGCGGCCGCCATGGCCAAACTCTACTGCTCGGAGGTCATGGGGCGGGTGGCGGATCATGCGGTCCAGATTCACGGCGGCTATGGCCTGATGAAAGAGTATCAGGTGGAGCGATTTTACCGGGACCACAAACTGCTCGAGATCGGCGAGGGGACGTCGGAGGTTCAGCGGATTGTGATTTCTCGGTTTATTGGGTGCTAGAATAAATTTTCATTAGAACCGCAACGCGGTTCTAATGAAAATTTATGAAAAGCGGCTTCGCCGCTTTCGGAGGGGGGCGGAGAAAGGGCGATTAACCGGTAAACGTTGTTCGTTCTATGGTTTGGAAATACAATTGCTGGGCGATTCCATTATGGGGGGTGATTTATGGGAGAAGAGGTTTTACTCAGGGAAGAGGACGGGGGGATTTTACTGCTGACCCTCAATCGTCCCGAGGTCATGAACAGTTTGAATTTTGCGCTGCTTCAAGCCCTGGCCGGTGAAATCGAGGCGGTGCGGTTCAGGGCTGATGTTCGGGTGCTCATCGTTACCGGAGCGGGTGAGAAGGCTTTCTGTGCAGGGGCGGATCTCAAGGAACGGGCGGGTTTGGATCCGGAAAAAGTGAGAGAGTACATCTACACAATCCGCAATTTATTCACCGCCATCGAATATCTGAACAAACCGGTGATAGCTGCGGTAAACGGCATTGCCCTCGGCGGCGGCACGGAGCTGGCACTGGCCAGCGACATCCGTGTCGTCGCCGCAACGGCCAGCATGGGGTTGACCGAAACCCGGTTGGCCATTATACCGGGTGCCGGCGGCACCCAACGGCTGCCGCGGCTGGTTGGCAAAGGCAAGGCCAAGGAGTTGATCTTCACCGGCCGCCGGGTGGACGCCGTCGAGGCCCTCGACATCGGTCTGGCCAACAAAATATGCGAACCGTCAGAGCTTCTCGCCGAATGCCGGAATATGGCGGCTATGATATGCGAAACGGGTCCAATCGCCATCGAGCAGGCCAAGTATGCGATCAACTACGGCCTGGAAACAGATCTGCAAACCGGACTGGCTATGGAATCAAATGCTTACTGGATTTGCATTCCAACTGAAGACCGTCAGGAGGGACTGGCGGCTTTTCGGGAGAAACGCAAGCCGGTGTACAAAGGGAAGTAAAAGAAGGTTGGCCGGTTTGCCCGTTAGCTCGTTGGCCGGTTGGGGAGTAAGTGACTTTAGAAAGAGTATTCGACTTGATTGACCAACTAAGGGCTCACTCAAAAATAACTTCACATTTTGGACGCCGATGCATCCCGTCCAGCTGTGTTGCGAAAACTCGGAATATCCAGATATTCCTGCGTCTTCGCGCCTTGCCGGCCGGGTGCCTCAACACCCAAAATTGCGAACTTATTTTTTCGTGAACCCTAAG
>JBDNAO010000392.1:0-6740 GCA_039768375.1 Desulfobacterales bacterium
CCCGCCCGCCTAAAATAATGCCAAATACCAAAATACAAGCACCAAAATACAAATAAATTCCAAATGACAATATCCAAATCTCAAATAAGATCAAAAACCAATCATTTGGAATTTCGAATCTCGGTCATTGTGATTTAGTTGTTATTTGTAATTTGCGATTTGGAATTTTTCAACCTTGAACCCTGAACGTTGAACCGGGAACCTTAAGTGCATTCAATTGCGTCGCGCAAGGTAGTCGAGACACTTCAAAAATGACACGACACTAGCGGATGACGACCGTCCCTGGCGTCGGCAACACGCTGAAGCTTCAAGAAGACATGTTTCTTGAGGGCCGAAAGCCTTACTTCTTGAGGAATAGATAGGCCGCCAGTCCCACGAGAACACAGGCAAAAATCTTTTTGAAGCTGGCGGTCGAAACGTGTTCGACGAGCCGGGCTCCGATCTGTGCACCGATAATGCCCCCGATACCGAGCAGAATGCCCGCGCGGTAGTCGATATTGGCCAGCTTGTTGTGAGCGACCAAGGCGGAAATCGAGATAACGAGGATCGCCAGAAACGATGTGCCGACGGCCTTCTGCGCCGTGTATCCCAGAAACAACAACAGCGGTACCATCAAAAAGCCGCCGCCAAGTCCGGTAAACGCGCCACCGATGCCCACACCCACACCGATCACAATCATCAAGAGCACATTCCAGCTCAAATAAGCCATTGAGATTCCTCCATCCTGTCATGACGGGCATTTGCGTTTCGCTCGCCGGAATAAACTGCCTTACTGAACCTGCAGCCGGTCCGTGTTTGGTTGTGCGTTTCGAACACGCTGAATCTTTTGGACAATATTGGTGGGAATGTCAAATCAAAAAAATTCCGTTGACATCCCAAATCGATATCCATAAATAATAATTTATAAATTATTATTTATTATAACCGATATAACGTTGTGCCATTCGATTACCGCAAAACATGAAGATAAAAAAAGCCACCCTGCATATACAGATCGCCGATGCATTACGAGAAATGATCATGATCGGCGAACTGAAAAATGGGGATAAAATTAACGAAAACGACCTTTGCGCCTCCATGGGAATCAGCAAAACCCCCTTGCGGGAAGCCCTCCGGGTTCTCAGCGCGGAAAATTTGATCTCACTCGTCCCCAACCATGGCGCTTTTGTGACGAAGCCGACAACCGAGGAAATCAAGGAAATGTTCGCGGTGATGAGCGTGCTGGAGGGCGTTTGTGCACGTGCAGCGGCTGAAAAAATGACCCCGGTGGATTTTGCCCGTCTGGAAAAGTTGCATGCCAAACTCGAAGAAAATTTCGAGCGGCGCGACCAGGAAGAATATATCCGCATCAACAATCAGTATCATTCGTTGGTGCAAGAAATTGCCGGCAACCGTACACTTAATCAGATTGTCGCCGGCCTTCGCAAAAAAATATTGCTGTATCGGTTTCAGTCTCTGAATTTGCCGGAGAGATTCGAGTGTTCGATTCGCGAGCATCGCGATTTGTTGGAAGCGTTTCGACAACGCCACCATACCAGGGCCGAAGCCTTGATGCGGGAGCACTTGCAAAACCAGTCGCAGGCGTTGGGAACATTGGCCGAGCAATCCAAAGCAGATTCTTGAAGTTCCGCGCTTTTTTCGGATTGACTCACCATTGCAGATATAAAAACAACCAACAACCTTCAACCATAGGGGGATGACATGCATGCGAAGAGAATCGTTTTATGGTCTTTTTTGACTAGTTTCGTTACGGTGATGGTTTTCTCTCCGGGAATCGCTGGAGCGGGTTCGATGACGCTGAAGGTCTCGCATCAGTTTGCCGCCGGGGATGTTCGCGACCAGATGGCGCGTGTGTTTGGCGACATGGTCACCGAGAAGACCAACGGTGAAATAAAGTTCCGCTACTATCCAGCCAAATCGTTATACAAACCCAAAGAACAGTGGGACGCCCTGCGCAAAGGGGCACTGGACATGTCGGTATTTCCCCTGGATTATGCCTCCGGCAAAGTGCCGCAGCTTTCCATCACCCTCATGCCGTGCGGGGTTACCAGTGTTGCCCAGGGTATGACTTGGCGCAACAAGCCCATCGGCAAAAAAGTGGCAAAGCTGATGGAGGACAACGGAGTCAAAAACCTCGTCTGGGCGTGGTTTGACGGCGGTATCGGCAGTAAAATCCGGCAGATCGTACTGCCTGCCGACGTCAAGGGCACGAAGCTCAGGGCGGCTGGCAAAAAGTTTGAATTCATGCTGCGCGAGGCCGGGGCATCGATTACCAGCATGCCCTCATCGGAGACATACCACGCGCTCTCCACCGGCGTGTTGGACACGATGCTGACCTCTTCGGCATCCTTTGTCTCCTACCGGCTCTACGAGGTTCTGAGCTACATCAACGCACCGCGGGATTATTCGATCTGGTACATGGCCGAAAATCTGATCATTTCCAAAACCACCTGGGATCGACTCACCCCGGAGCAGCAAAAGGTCTTCGAGGAGGTTGCCGAGTGGATGAACGCCAACTGGGTCGCTCCCAACTTCAAATCCCTGGTCGACAAGCTGATTGCCGAATACACCAAAGCCGGTGTCCAAATCCACTACATGACCAAAGCGGAATTTGACCAGTGGCTCGAGTTTGCCAAAGGGACCGCGTGGAAGGAGTATGCGGAAACCGTGGAGGGTGGTCAGGAATATCTCGACCTGGCGCTGGATGCCATGAAATAGAGCATCCCGGGAAATCATCCCCGTCGCTTCAGGCAACGCCAAAAGGCTCGATCCGGGTATTTCACACGCCGCATCGCTTGCGGAACATGAAATGCCCGGTCGGGTCTGACCGCCTCCCATCAGACCGGCGGTTGGGTCAATGCCGTTTGGGGGGGTACGCGCATTCTGCCGTGTTTCAATGTCGCCATTAACGCTTCAACCTTCGGGCGGAAACCATGAAAACAGTATATCAAATTTTTATCCGCATCACCGACGGCCTGACCGTCATCTCCGGCTGGGTGGCCGCCTTGTGCCTGGTGGCGGCGGCGCTAATCGTCACCGAAGCGGTCATCGTCCGCAAGCTGTTGGGAATTTCTACCATCTGGCAAATCGAGGCATCGGTGTTTTTGCTGATCTTCACGGTGTTTGTGGGCGCTCCGTTCGTTCAGAAGAATGAACACCACCTGAATGTGGATCTGGTGATCATCCACCTGTCGCCCCGCACCCGCGAGATCACCCTGATCGTTGTTTCTATCATCTCGTGCATCTTGACCGCCATTCTGGCCTGGTACGCCTGGCCCATGTGGTGGGAGACGGTCGTCCAGAATGAGCATTCCGAATCGCTGTGGGGTCCGCCCCTCTGGATTCCGTTCTTGTTTTTACCGCTGGGCATGACCCTGCTGTTTCTGCAGTATATCGTTTTCATCGGGCGTAAAATCGAGCGGTTGCGGAAAGGCGAGATCGAAGAGAACATGCTGCCATCGGATCTTGCAGATGTGAAGCTGGGGGAGGAAGCCGACCCGTCGGACTAACCCCCAATTCTGAAGCCCTCCGGCTTTTGCAATGTTGGCGTACGTCCGGTCCTTTGAACTGAAAGGCAAAGTATGAACGAATACGTACTGGCCATCCTCCTGTTTGGAAGCGCATTTGGTCTGCTCGTCTCCGGGATTCCCATCTGGGCCGGTTTGGCTGGCATATCGGTAATTTTTATTCTGATTTTCTCCCCCCACCTGCTGCCAACTCTGCCCTATGTGCTCCACGGCAGCATGGACAGCTTTGCGCTTCTGGCCATCCCGCTTTTTATTCTGCTGAGTGCGCCGATTGCCGCCTCCCATGCCAGCAAGGATCTTTACGAAACCCTTCACAAATGGCTCTACAAGATCCCGGGAGGCCTCGGGATTGCCAATATGGTCGGATGCGGCATTTTTGCTGCCCTGTGCGGGTCGAGCCCGGCAACGGCCGCGGCCATCGGCGGCATCGGTATTCCGGAAATGCGGCGGCGGGGGTACTCGGCGGCCCTGGCCACCGGGCTGATTGCCCATGCCGGAACGTTCGGCATTTTGATCCCGCCGAGCGTGACCATGATTCTTTACGGGGTTGCCACCGAGACATCCATCGGCAAATGCTTTATCGCCGGCGTGATCCCGGGCATTCTGCTGGTGGTGCTCAGCTGTGCCTGGTTGGGCGTCGTGTTTTTTTACCGCAAGATCGTGCCTGCCCGGCCCGGATCGACCTATTTTCTGGAAACCGAAGAGGTTGACGAAAAATTCTCCTGGGCCGAGCGGTTTCTGTCGCTTTTCAAGGTGCTGCCGTTTGTGCTGATCATCGTCGGCATCATGGGGTCGCTGTACGGAGGGTGGGCCACACCGAGTGAAGCCGGGGGCCTTGGTGCGGTGCTGTCCCTGTTTTTCGTGATGACCATTTACAAGATCTACCGCCCGGAGCAACTCTGGCCGATATTTATCAAGGCGCTGAACGAAAGCAGCATGATCCTGATGATCATGGCGGCAGCCCTCGTGTTTGCCTGGGTTTCGTCGGATCTGTATGCCACCCAGGCCCTGGGTGAACTGATATTGAAGATGCCCCTGGGCAAGTGGGGGATCATCGTAGTGATCAACATCCTGCTGCTCGTTCTGGGTTGTTTCATTCCGCCGGCGGCCGTCATTTTAATGGTGGCCCCCCTGCTGCTGCCGATCATCCAGGGACTCGGATTCGACCCCATCTGGTTTGCCGTTATCATGACCGTCAACCTGGAAATCGGGCTGGTGACCCCCCCGGTGGGGTTGAATCTGTACGTTGTCAAGAATATCGCTCCGGACGTGCCCATGTCCCAGGTGCTGCTGGGGGTGATCCCGTTTGTGATCATCGACCTGCTGGTGATCGTCCTGTTGTGCATCTGGCCGGAATTGGCCACATGGCTGCCGAACAAAATGATCGGGTAGATGGAGGTGTGAATGGGTGGAGAAACGGTTAAAGATTGCTTTGAAAGTGCATTTTTGCAGCATCGCACGAAGAAAGCGATTTCTTTTCTTCGCGGCGGTGAGCCGGAGACCGTGCTTTCATACGGCGAACTGAGTCAGGATACCGACCGCTGCGCCAATTTTTTTGTCGAGTCGGGTGTCGAAAAGGGCGACCGGGTCGTTCTGTTCCTGAATAAGTCTTTGGTATTTGTCGTCGCGCACCTTGCGCTCCAGAAAATCGGTGCCATCGCCGTGCCGTTGAATCCGGGGTTCAAACCATCGGAAATGACGTATCTCCTCGACGACGCGGATCCGAAGCTGATCATCAACGATCCGGAAAAAGGCGATATGATATCGAGAATTGCCCCGAGCTGCCGTTTGCTTCCGGTCGATACCCGCAAACCCTACCAGGACGTCGATTTTTTCCGATCGGCTTCCGACGACAGGATTGATGTCGATCTCAAACCGAATGATCCGGGGCTGATCATCTATACCTCCGGGACCACGGGAAATCCGAAAGGGGCCGTTCTGACTCACCGCAACCTCGCATGTGACGCCCGCAATATCATCGGGACATGGGAGATAACCGAAACGGATGTGCTCTGTCATGCGCTGCCCCTCTTTCATGTGCATGGCCTCTGTTTTGCGCTGCACACCGCCCTGATGGCCGGATCCAGCGTGGCCCTGTTGGATCAATTTAAACCCGAAACCGTACTGGATGTGTTGGCCCGTAAAGATCCCAAAGGCACCTGCACCGTTTTTATGGCGGTTCCGGCCATGTATACGAAACTGATGGATGCTAAGATGGTGGAGAGATATCGTTTCGATCATATCCGATTGTGGACCTCGGGTTCCGCACCGCTGCTGGTAAAGGATTTCGACCGGATAAAAAAGGTCTTCGGCAAGGAACCGGTTGAGCGCGAAGGAATGTCGGAAACCGGCATGAATTTTTCAAACCCCTTGCACGGAAAGCGAAAACCGGGGTCCATCGGCATTCCGCTGCCGGGTCTGGCGGTCCGGATCGTTGATCCGGTCACTTTCGCAGATGTTCCGCCCGGACAGGTCGGAGAACTTTGGCTCAGAAGTCCGGCCATAACGCCTGGATACTGGCGCAAGCCGTTGGAAACCGCCGAGACATTCGAGGAAGGCTGGTTTCGAACCGGTGACTTGGGAAAGATCGATGAAGGCGGGTATTATTACCTGACGGATCGGATTAAACACATCATTATTACCGGAGGCGAAAACGTGTCCGCAAAGGAGGTGGAGTCGGTCATCGACTTGGTGGACGGCGTTCTCGAGTCATCGGTTGTGGGGATACCGGATGCAAAATGGGGCGAAAAGGTCGTTGCCGCCGTGGTCAAGAAAGCGGGAGTCGATTTGCCCCCAAAAGAATTACAGGCCTTCTGCAAAAAACGTCTTCACGACTGGAAATGTCCGAAAGAGATCATATTAGTCGAAGAAATTCCGAAAAATACGATGGGAAAAGTCCTCAAAGAAGACGTTAAAAAATTTTTCAAGGATGAAAACCCATGAGCCGACTGATAACATAAAAAGCAGATGTTAAGATATTGAATTCGACGGAAAAGACTGGAGAGAAAAAGAAAATAAATTTCGTGAAAAAACCAAAAGTTTTGTATAGAAAAATTTCTCGACAAACCCACAAAAACCCCCATCACGCCTCATTTTACAGCCCTGTCCTCAGAACGTAGCATTTGACAATATGTCGTTTTTGAATAATAATTGGGCAATATAAAAACACTCATGGCCCTTAAGCCAACACTGGTTCCGGGTTTTGAGTTTCAA
>JBDNAO010000393.1:0-5007 GCA_039768375.1 Desulfobacterales bacterium
CCGCATCAAGGTCTGCCGGACCGAGACGGTCTGTAAATTACGTTACAAGGAAGGCCATTCCCACAGGGCGCGCGTAAAGAATTTGATTACCCCCCTTCATTACGACGAAGGTATGGCGGATGTCCCCGAATCATTTCTGCGGCAGGTCAGGCATGCGTTGAACAACCTTCGCGGCAAACAGAATCTGGTCGTCAAATTCATCGCCTATACCGATAACATTCCGCTGAAAGGACGGGACGAGCGCATCTACGGTGACCACAACGGACTCTCCAAAGCGGTTGCCCGGCGCATTTCACTCGCTGTACAGGAAGACGTGCAATTGCCCAATGCCGCCATAGAAAGCGAGGGCAGAGGGGCGTCACAACCGGTTGCCTCCAACGATACGCAGCAGGGCCGGGCGTTGAATCGGCGCGTGGAGGTGGAGTTCTGGCATGACGACCCCCTGCAGGATCTGCCCGATGAACCCCAACTTTGCCCGGACGCCGCCGGAGTCGAGACCGTCGTCCGGATTTACAACGCGTCCTCGGGGCCTATCGATCCGATCCTGTTCGCGAACGGCCAACCGGTTGTGCCCGCCGGCTACACCGAGCATTTACAGCGCATCATGGCTGAGATCAGCCACAAGACCCATGTCCGCTTGCGATTTGTCGGTTATACCGACAACAAGCGTCTGGATCGACGCACGGCTGCGGTTTACGGAGACGACATCGGTTTGTCCATTGCGCGCGCACGGCGCGCCATGGAGGCTGTCAGCGAGCAGATGGGGTTGACAGAAGGGCAGGCTGAATTCGACGGCCGCGGTTATGTCCAATCCGATGACGTGGTGAACGCCGGTTTCATCGAATCCGATACCGCGCGTGTCCGGGTTCAGGTGGTCTACGATGAGCCGGTTCTACTCGATGACTACGAGGGGGTCGAGATCACGCCCATGACCCGCGAGGTGACCACGGCCGATCCATTTGGGCTGAATCTCATGCGCATCACGGTCGACGGAAAGCCGCTCGACGATCCGGGTAAATGCAGCGCGGACGTGCAGCGCTGTACCGACGTGGCCCTTGATAAGGCTCAGATCCAGTTCAAATTCGACAGTCTGAAGCTGGAACCGCGGCTGAACGTGACCGCCTGGCCGCGTACGATCCGCTACCAGGACCTGGAGGATACGCCGTTTGCAGAAAACCTGGTGCGCTTCCGTCTGTATACCAACTACCTAAACTTTATCGAACGGGCGGAGGTCAGGATTTTTGAAGAAGATCAGTCCGTCCGCGACACACCTATCGCCGTCATCGCCATGGACGCTGACGGCATGGCCCAATGGCAGGCTGAGTTCGCGTCCTTCTCTGCGTCGGTGGACAAATTGCAATACCTGGTGCGGGTGTACGACAAGCAGGGATTTTTCGACGAGACGAGCCCCCAGCCTCTGTGGGTGGTCGATCAGATCGATCCCTCGGCTGCCGAAGCGAATCCCGGAGACGAACTGCTGGTCGGTTATGGCGAGAGTCGTATCGCCATCCGCAATATCCCGCTCAGCGGCGGTACGGTGCAGGTATACGGCACCGCGATTCCACAAGATCACCGTGTCTGGTTGGCTGGCTACGCCGTACCCGTGGACAACACGGGCAGTTTCGTCGCTGAAGAAATCCTGCCGGGGGGAATACATACCGTCGAGGTGGGTGTTCTGGACAAGTTTGGCAACGGCGAGCTCTTCCTGCGTGACCTGGAACTGAAAAAAAGCGACTGGTTTATCGTGGGAATCGCCGACCTGACAGCTTCCGGAAATAAAACCGATGGGCCGGCCGAATTGCTCGCGCCGGATAATCCTGATTACAGTAAAGACACGAGTTTCCAGGGTCGCCTGGCGTTCTACACCAACGGCCAGTTCAAAAACGGCTGGTCGCTGACGGCGAGCGCCGATACGCGTGAAGGAACTCTGGACGAGATGTTTACCAACTTCTTGGACAAGTCCCCCGAGGCCCTGTTCAGACGATTGGATACGGATGTCTTCTACCCGACATTCGGCGACGACAGCACTGTCGTTCAAGATGCGCCGACCAGGGGCAAGTTTTACGTCAAAATGGAAAAAGAAGAAACCTACGGGCTCTGGGGTAACTTCTTGATCGGATACAACGATAATGATCTGGTGCGGGTGGACCGTGGTCTATACGGCGCCAATCTGCATTACCAGCCCCTTGCCACCACCGGTTTCGGCGAACCGCGCCTCCTTTTGGACGGGTTTGCGGCGGACCCGGGCACCGTGGCCGCTCGGGATGAGTTTCTCGGAACGGGCGGGTCGCTCTATTTCCTGCGGCGGCAGGACGTTCTAATGGGGTCCGAACGGGTTCGCATCGAAGTCCGCGACAAGGATTCCGGGATTGTTGTGGAGGTCAAGAACCTGACGCCGGTCCTCGATTACGACATCGACTATCTGCAGGGACGAATCCTGCTGGCGCAACCCCTGTCTATAACTGCAGACGACCGTCTGCTGGTGCGCAGTGACTCTATCAGCGGGAATCCGGTCTTTCTGGTGGTTCGTTATGAATTCACCCCGGGGTTCGAAGATCTGGACACGACGGCGGTCGGCGGCAGGGCTCATTACTGGCTCAATGACCACATCAAGGTCGGCGTGACCGCCAGCGGAGATGATGAAGCGGACATCGAAAACAGGTTGGGCGGAGCGGATGTGACCCTGCGCAAGTCTGCAGAGTCGTGGCTCAGGCTCGAAGCAGGCTACAGCAAAGGGCCGGGTGTGCTATCGACGACCTCTGTTGACGGTGGTTTCGACTTCCGCCCCGCAGATGCCTTCGACGGTGTTGAAGCCGATGCCTCAGCCTATCGGGTCGATGCCAGTGTCGGCGTCAAGGACTTCTTCGACAATGGACGCGGCCGGGTCACTCTCTACATGCAGGACCTGGGGGAGGGGTATTCGGCACCGGGTCTGGCCACCGTCCGGGATCTGAACCAATACGGCGGAACGGCGGCGTTTCCTTTCACCGACCGTTTGGGCGCGCGTTTAAAGGTGGACATACAAAATCAGAATGAGGGCCTCGACACGGAGACCGGCGAACTGGATCTCGATTACCGCATGGGTGAGCATTGGACCTTGAGTTCCGGTTTGCGTCATGACAGCCGCCAGGACAACTCCCCGGTCGTGCCCGCAACCCAGGAGGAGGGTGATCGCACGGATGCGGTAGCCCAGTTGCTGTACGATTCCCGTGCGCGATGGACGACCTATGGTTTCGCGCAGGGGACGGTTCGGACGAGCGGCAATCGCGAGGACAACAACCGCATCGGTGGCGGCGGCAGTTGGCGTTTGACCGACCGGTTCAACGTGGCCGGTGAGGTTTCCGGTGGAGATCTCGGTGCGGGTGGCCGGATCGGGACCGAGTATCTTTACTCCGACCGGACCACGCTTTACAACAATTACACTTTAGAGAACGAACGGACCGATAATGGCCTGCGCGCCAGGAAGGGCAACTTGGCTTCCGGTTTCCGCACGCGATATTCGGACAGCGCCAGCGTTTTTCTCGAAGAGCGCTACACCCATGGCGATGTGCCGACTGGCCTGACGCATGCCACCGGCATTGACCTCGCGCCCACCGATCGCCTTAATTTAGGTGCGAATCTTGATTTCGGCACGCTCACGGATCGTCAGACCGCGCAGGAGCTGAAGAGATTCGCACTGGGGGTGAATGGCGGCTACGGGTTCGACAACCTGAAGATCGCCAGCGCCCTGGAATATCTGGTCGAAAAAACCGAGCAGATCGATGCCCGTTTCACTAGGCGCAACACCTGGTTGTTTAAAAACAGCTTAAAATACCAACTGTCCGAGGACTGGCGAATCGTCGGAAAATTCAATTATGCCGTGAGTGACAGTTCGCTGGGAGATTTCTTTGACGGCGACTACACCGAAGCGGTAGTGGGCTACGCGTATCGCCCCGTTCAGAATGACCGTCTAAATGCGCTGTTCAAATACACGTATTTCTACAATCTGCCGAGCGCCGATCAGGTGGCCGGCACCTCTACGGCCGTCATCCAGCGCAGCCACATCGGATCGGTGGACGTCCTATATGACCTGACGCCCCGCTGGACCGTGGGCGGCAAGTACGCTTACCGCCATGGACAGGTAGCCCAGAATCGGGAAAATCCGGAGTACTTCGACAGCCGTGCGCACCTGTATGTGCTGCGCGCAGACTGGCACTTCCTCCATCGCTGGGACGCGCTTTTCGAGTTGCGTTTTCTCGACCTGCCGGATGCACAAGACAGGCGCAGCGGGGCGCTGGTGGGACTATACCGCCACCTTGGCAATCACATGAAGGTGGGGGTCGGCTATAACTTCAGTGATTTTTCGGATGATCTGACCCAATTGGATTACCGAAACCAGGGGCTGTTCATCAATGTGATCGGGAAGATGTAGAACCGGAATGTTGAACGAAAACTATTTAGGACAACGGAAACCCATGCTCAAACGGGGATGACGTTTAATGATGAACCAAGGTGAGGAGGCCAACATGCGTTGCTGGCTGAAAGCGATTTTTTTGGGGATTTCAATGCTTGGGTTGAGCCTTGCGGCCTATGGCCAGGAAGTTTCCAGGGAACAAATCAAGGGCCTTGATGAACAGGTCCAGGAAATCAAAAGTGATGTTCTGCGCATTGCCGCGGAGCTGCATCAGCTTGAAGAGAAGCTGCTGTATCCGTCCAACACGCAGGTCGCCGTCTTCGTATCTTTGGCGGGCGATGCCACTTTCCGTCTCGACTCGGTCGAGATCCAGTTGAGCGGCAAGCCGGTCGCCCACCACATTTACACCTTCAAGGAACTTGAAGCCCTTCAGAAGGGTGCCGTGCAGCGCATCTACACCGGCAATGTCCGAACCGGTGGTCATGATCTACAAGTGACCGTCACCGGAAAATCCACAGGAGGCGCCGATATCCAAAAAACGGATAGCTTCAGGGTCAATAAGGATGTGGGCCCCAAAATCGTGGAAATATCCCTGGCAGCCAATAGCATTGCGC
>JBDNAO010000394.1:0-7535 GCA_039768375.1 Desulfobacterales bacterium
GGGAGCTGGGCGAGAGCATGACGGCCATGGCCGGGCGGCTTGGCATCTCCACGCCGGCGGTAAGCAAGGCGGTGGCCCGGGGGCTGTCATTGCCGAGCAAAAAGGATATAAAATCGTACCAAGTTAATAAAGCAAGGGCGTCCCTTTGTACCCCTTTGTACCTATGTGCCGACTATGTACCTACCCTTTCTTGTTTTCTCTTCTTGCCTGTTCTTTTATCCTGATCAACCCCGGCGAATTGTGCAGGTACATCAGCGGAGAGGTGTAGCCAGCCTTTATGAAAAGTGTTTCGAGATCGTCGAAGAGCACCGGGCGGTCGGGCCACGTAAACCGTTTTTTGTGTTCGCGATACGCTTCCCATTGCCGACGCAGGGTGGGCCGATCCCGAAACACCTCTTCTTCGGCCCGATCACACAGGAACATGGCACACACGATCGGTTTGAAACGCCACAGGCAGCCGTTACGCCCTAAATAGACGCACTTCATACCGTTGTCGCCGTTTTGCAGCGCTTCTGCCAGGCGGTCGATTTCCTGCGGCGTGGCCAACAACACGTTGATCACCACATCGGCGAAAAACGTGACGATGCCTTCACGGCTGCAGCAGGCACTCAACCGGCTCTGATAGCAGGCCTGATTGCAAACAGATCCGAAGTGAGTCTGCAAAAAATCGTCGACCGACTGCCGGAACCGGAGGTAGTCGTCGAGAGTGGCCACCAGCCCGGCTTTTTCATCTTTGCCCAGCCCGGCCACATATCGCCGGACCATGTCCAAGGCGTCGTGTTGTTCTTGGTTATAAGAACTCATTGCCTGGGGGGTGCCTTTCGATTTTGAATCTCACTTTTTTGCAGCGCGTCGAACCGAGCCTCTTTTTCTTGGTCGATGCTTGAGGCATCAGCCGATTTCTTGAACACACGCGGCGTCAGAAAAACCAGCAGGTTGGTTTTCTGCCGCGACTGAGTTTGATACTTGAAGAGCCGGCCCAAAAGCGGAATATCCCCCAACAGCGGCACCTTGTTTTCCGAGCGCGCGGAGCTGTTTTCGATCAGTCCACCGATCACAACCGTTCCGCTGCCCTTAACGAGCACACTGGTATCGATGGTCCGCTTGAGGGTGGTCGGCTTGAAGTCCGTGGTCGACTCCAGCAGCGACACCTCCAGCCCGATGTTCAGGCGCACCGTCTCGTTGTCGCTGATCTGTGGCGTCACCTTTAAAATCGTTCCGACGTCCCGGTACTCATACGTATTGAAGTTCTGATCAAATGAGGAGGACGTGCGGGTCTGAAAAGGGATATTTTTGCCGACGTTGATCTTGGCTTCCTCCTGGTCGGTTATCAGAATCTGCGGGGTGGAAAGGATGGTGACGTCTCTTTCTTCTTTGACGGCTTGGACCAGCGCCGTCAAGTTGTTGAATTCAACCCCGGCGATGTCGATGGACTCGGTGAAAACCCCGACGGCGAAACCGTTTGGAAAAGTGCCGTTCACAAACCCCGGCAGGGCGGAATCCTGGGGCGCTTGAACAAAACCGCCACCGATTGCGGCCTCCTTGTTGCCGATCTGGGTTTCGCCGACCACCGTCCATTCGACGCCAATGCGAAGATCGTTTTGAGCGTTAACTTCCATGATCAAAACTTCGACATACACCATCTCGCGCGGACGATCGAGCTGGGCGATAACGTTTTCCAGCGTTTTAAGATCTTCGTCGCTCTCGGCGGACAGGATCAAACTGTTGGTAGCGGCATCGGCGTAAATCCCGGCTGTGGTCGCAAGAATCGGACGGGCGCCTTTGACCGGTTGGGCGGCCTTGCCGTCGGCGGGCAGGTCCTGCAGGACCTTGGCCAGTTCTTCGGCGTTGGCGTTTTTGAGGTAGTAAACCCGGATTTTGCCCTTTTCGCGCAGGGTTTCCTGGTCCAACAGGTAAATGAGGTCTTTGATTTGGGCAATCTCGACCTTGGGGGCGATGACAGCGAGACTGTTGGTTCTCTCCTCGGCGACAAAGGTGGCCGTCTTTGTCGAGCGACCCCTTTTCGACGGCGATAGCGACGGAAACAGGGTGGGCAGCAAATCGGCCAGCTTGCTGCCATTCGCATACTCCAGCGGGAAAACAGCCAGTTCACGCCGGTTGTCGGCGACATCGACTTCACGTATTATTTTCGTCAGCCGCCGGATGGCGGCGGCGGTATCGGTGACGATCAGTTGATTGGCGTCCGCAACGGCACCAATGACGGCATTTCGAGAGACCAGCGGGGTCAAGAGGCGTTTCAATTCATCGGCGTCGGCATAGGTCAGCGGAATAATCCGGGTCACCAGCTCGTCGCCCGATGTCTTTTGCTCCGGTACCGGTCTGGTGTCGATATTCATGGTTCGGGCTTCGGCCGTGGGCACAATCTTGACCGCCGGACCGGCTACCACCGCACTGAAGCCGTGGGTCTGCAGAACCGATTCAAAGACCCGGTACATGTCCGAGACCGGAATTCGGCTCGGTGCAATCACCGTGACATTCCCGCGAACCCTCTGGTCGACAATAAAATTTTTACCGGTCAACTCGCTGACGAACTGGATAAAAACATTGATGTCCACATCGTTTAAGTTAAGTGTGACCAGCCTCTCCGATGCAGGTGCACCAGGGCTATCATCGGCCGCTAACACCGGTAGAACCACCGACGGCGTCAAGAGCAGGCAGAGCAGTAGTAAATAAGTCGACCATTTCATTGGTTTAAGAATATGTATACCGACGAGTCGATGGGATCGATGGCATGGCATCGAGGAATCAAAAGATCCAAGCGGGTATGGGAAATTGACGCCAAGCCGGCGGCGCCGTGCAGATCTCGGATCCATGGGTTTATTTTATGGTGTATTCTATGGTGCGTGGCCGGCCGCCGCGTTTGATGTCCACGGTAACGTTTTCGGCCGACTTCAATCCTTCGTAGAAACCCAGCGCATCGTCTACCGTAGAGATGGCACGTCCGTTGACACCGGTAATGATATCCCCGTTTCGCAGCCCCATGCGCATAAAGATGGAATTGGGCCGAATCCGGGAAAACATCATTCCGTCCGGTTGGCCCTGATTGAAATGGGGCCGGATATTGACCTGGTTCATCAACTGCGCGACATCCTGAACTGCACTGTCGATCTGATTGCGCCGCAACGTGATTTTCTGCGTCCGAACCGGCGGCACACCGACACTCTGCCCCGGCACGGGACGGCCGGCGATGCCTTTCCCTGCGGTCGAACCGGGTCCGGCAGCCTTTTCGATCTCCAGAACCTCATCTTTGCCTTCAACATGCAGGATGATCTTTTCTCTCAGAATCATCTTGACCGCGGCATCTTGAATCGTATCTCCGATTCGAAAGAGGTTCTGTTCCCTTTTCCCGCCTTCTTCAATGACGGCATACGCTTCTTCGGGTGGTCCCGTAACCGTTCCCCACAGCTTGAGCTTAAGGCTCGTCTGTTCTAATTCACCGATGTCGACACTCTTGGAGGCCGCCTCGACCGTCGCCTTGGTGTCAAAAAGGTTGCGCTCGACGATCGGGCTGTAATTGGCCAACGGATGCTGGTTTTTCATTTCGGGTTGCGCGGGCGCCGCTCGTGATTCAACGGTCTGCGGTACTTGAAACAAATGCGCGGATGTCATCATGAAAAAGGTGTTCACGCCAAAATAAACGATCGCCCCGATAAATATCAGGTTCAGCAGTGTAAAAAGATGTTTGTACATGTCATTGACCGATTTGAGTGTGTAAGACGGGACGACCTCTTATCGTTTCCAAGAATTTTTTTGATCTCCGCGCTCCGGCTAAACGCGCCTATCTCGTGACCAACTGAAGGTCACCGAGTGGACCGCTGATCCGGATCGGAATTCCCCCTCCGGCCTTCAGCCCGGCCAGAATGGAGCCGGAAACCTGAACTCCGGAATTTTCAAGAAACTGCTTCTGCGGCATGACGGTTCCGTTCAAATTCACGACGCTTTGCATGAGGTCCGTGTTCAATGAGACCGATCCCGCAAGATTGCCTTCGACCTGCTCGCCGGTCAGCGCCACTCGCGTAATTTCCAGGCGTTGATTCCGAAGAACGGCGTCGGAATGGACTTTGTCGAAACGAACTTGGTCAAGAGTGAAAAAAGGGGTCCCCAACATGACGGCCATGTTATTGATATCCAGGTTTATGTTCAAGACCTCCGGTTTGCCGCTGGCGGCGACGTAGGCAAACTTGCCGTCCAGGATGCCCTCGATATGATTGGCGGACAGGTGCTTTAAAAACAGGAGCCCGCCCAGTTTCAGACCGGCGGCCACGGCATCGATCGTCACCTGCCTGGTGCCATCGATTTCAGCCGTTCCGGTGACCTCCCCTTCGTCGGTCTTCATCCTGAAGGAATACCGTTTCCTGTCGCTCAACAGTGTCTTCAGGTGCGGTAAAATCTCCAAATCGTCGGCAAACAGCAGGGGGGTGTTGTCATGATCCACTTGAACCTGCTGAAGCCGCACACCGGGAGGTAACATCAGGCCGGCCTTTTCAACTGTCACGCGCAATGCAGGATTGATACGGCCGACCTGCGCGATGACAAACATCTTTAGCCGTTCGGTCGGAAACAGGTAATAAACAAAAAAAGTCGCTAAGACAACCGCGTAAAGACTGTACAGAAACCACTTTTTTTTATCCATGGCAGGTAAAAAGTCGCACGGATTCAAACGGGTTGTGGGTCACAGGCAGCGGGTTCAAAGTTCAGCGCCGCCTCTGGGCGCCGCCTCCAGGTTAATCGAAAAGGAAACGTTGCTTTAATTTATCATTCCCGGTTATTTTAGGCAAGCCGGATCCGAACGCGCGCGCGGATTTCCTTTTTACGCTTCTTGGATCCGGCACTGCCGAACCGAGTTCCGTCGCGATGCCCCGGAAGGCCAGTGCGGGTCTCTGGACCGTAGCTTGTCATTATTTTTGAATGTTGACCGTCAGCCTTTTTTGTGTTTATTTAGACTGTTTATGAATGTGTCGATATTAAATTCCGTGACAGGATGTCCCACAAGCTCACGGCGCCTGCACGCAGCGGTGAAGCGATGTGGGCCGTTCGATTGTTTTTCGGATCTTCCTGCCGCAGGCGTTTTCCCCGGCGACAACCCCCGCCCGCCCGCCTTTATCATTGCCTCTTCAACCGACAACCGAGCGTCGCCGTAACAGCAGCATGATGAAACGATCCCCGATTGCCGTGGTTGGAATGGCCGGAATTTTTCCCGGCGCCCCCGACCTGCCGACATACTGGCACAACATCGTCTCCAAATTTGACGCCAACCGCGAGGTTTCCCCGGACCGGTGGGTCGCTGATGCGGAACGCATGGTCAAGCGCACCCCGGCCCAGGACAGAGCCTTTCACCGGCGTGGCTGTTTCGTCGATCCCGTTGCTTTCGACCCGACCGGATTCGATCTTCCGCCGGATCTTTTGCAAGACCTCGATCCGATGGTCCACTTGGTCTTGTCCGTCGGCCGGACGGCGGTTTCAGACCCTAAGCCGATCAGATTCAACCGCAAGCGGACCGGTGTTGTTCTGGCGGCGATCGCCCTTCCCACCGACGCAGCCTCCGCCCTCAGCCGGAATCTCATTAGAAGCCTGATCGAGCAGCAGCTCTTCGGTTCCGCCACCTATCGCCCCCCATCCGAAGCCCAGCAGTTGGCCTCTCGGGTAACGGCCCTGCCGGCGACGATGTTGGCTCGTTGCCTGGGACTCGGCGGCGGCGCCTTTACGCTCGATGCGGCTTGCGCCTCGTCCCTTTATGCCGTCAAACTGGCCTGCGATGAACTTGCGGCTCGAAGAGCAGACGCCATGCTGGCCGGCGGCGTCTCGCGACCCGACTGTCTCTACACCCAGGTCGGTTTCAGCCAGTTGCGGGCCCTGTCGACCTCGGGCCGCTGCGCCCCTTTCGATCGCAGTGCCGACGGCTTGGTGGTCGGAGAAGGCGCCGGAATTCTGGTTCTCAAACGGCTCGAGGATGCCCTTGCAGCCAACGACCGGATATATGGTTTGATACGCGGCATCGGCCTGTCGAACGACATGCGCGGCAACCTTCTGGCACCGGACAGTGAGGGCCAATTGCGCGCTATGCGAACCGCGTATGCGTCGGTCGGATGGTCGCCGGACACGGTGGATCTGATCGAGTGCCACGGGGCGGGAACCCCGGTGGGTGACGCCACCGAACTCCGCAGTCTACGGACCCTCTGGGAGTCTGTTGGCGGACCCGCCGGCCGCTGCGCCATCGGTTCGGTCAAGTCGATGATCGGCCACCTGCTGACCGCCGCCGGAGCGGCCGGCATGATCAAGACCCTGCTAGCCCTTGACGAAAAAATCTTGCCGCCGTCGCTCAATTTTGACCACCCGCCGGATGACAGCCCCCTGGTCGGCAGTCCCTTCCGAGTGCAGACGTCGGCCGAACCCTGGCCCGACCGCGCCGATGGTTGTCCGCGCCGCGCCGCGGTCAGTGCCTTCGGCTTCGGTGGCATCAACGGTCACGTGTTGTTGGAAGAGTGGCCGCCGCGGCGACCGGCCGCTGCCCGCAACCGACTCCAAACGCTGACCGGTGTCGATGATGGCCGACACTTTCCCTCTGCAGCCGGCCCTGAAACGACAGAGCCGGTGGCCGTGGTCGGCATGTCGGTCGCTTTCGGCCCGATCACATCCCTGCGTGAATTTCAGGAAACCGTTTTCAACGGCCGCAGCATCGTTGCGGACCGTCCTCCGGATCGTTGGAAGGGATGCGACGGCATGCTCGAGCGAAGTGGCGTGCGACTGCCCCGCAAGGGCGGTTTCATGCGGCGCCTGCCGATCGGCATCTCCGAATTTCGCATCCCGCCCAAAGAGATTCCCGACATTCTGCCCCAACACCTGCTCATGTTGAAAGTGGCGGCCGCAGCCATGGCCGATGCGGGTCTGACGAAAAAATCCGAACGCCCGCGGATGGGCGTCGTCATCGGTCTCGATTTCGATTATGAAGCCACCAATTTTAATCCTCGCTGGTCGCTGAATGATCAGGTGCAACAGTGGCGGATGCAGTATTTTCCGGAACTAGATGACAAAACGGTTGCGGCCTGGTGCGCTGCGCTCCAGAAAATCACGGCGCCACCCTTGACCGCGAGCCGTACCTTGGGCGCTCTGGGCGGAATCGTCGCCAGCCGGGTCGCGCGGGAGTTTCGCTGCGGCGGGCCGAGTTTCAGCGTTTCGGCAGAGGCTGCCAGCGGCAACCGGGCCCTTGAAATCGGTGTTCGCTTTCTGCAACAGCAGGAGGCCGATGCCGTGCTGGTCGGTGCCGTCGACTTCGCCGCCGACATCCGGCAGATCCTTGCCGGCAACAATGCCGGTGAATTTTCCCAAAGCGGCGCCATCCGTCCTTTCGACCGCGGTGCGGACGGGACCCTGCCGGGGGAAGGTGCAGCGGCAGTGGTCCTCAAGAGACTCGACCAGGCTCTCGCCGAAAAGGATCGCATCTACGCCGTGGTCACCGGTATCGGCAATGCCGGCGGCCGTCCCAGCGATGCTGCCGAAACCGAAACCTACGCGCA